>NZ_DGMA01000008.1:268516-486104 GCF_002388205.1 Achromobacter sp. UBA4530
AGTCTGGCGCCGGCCCTCAGGTAGAGCCGGAGTCAAACACGCAGAGGGGTAAAATGCCTCTTTCCGCACCTCGACGCGCCCCGCCCCAGCGGGGCGCTTTGCCTTTCCCCATGTCCGAAAAAACCCACGACATCCGCCCCGGCCAGTCGATCGAACTGCTCAAGGCCCTGCACATCCTGACCCGCGACGGCAAGATGAACCAGGACAGCCGCCGCAAGCTCAAGCAGGTCTACCACCTGTTCCAGTTCATCGAGCCGCTGCTCAAGGACGTCCAAGCGCAACGCGGCGCCGTCACGCTGGCCGACCACGGCGCGGGCAAGTCGTATCTTGGTTTCATCCTGTACGACCTGTTCTTCAAGGATCAGCCCGAGGCGCTGAAGAACGGCTCGCATATCTACGGCATCGAAACGCGGGAAGAACTGGTGAAGTCGTCGGAGGAACTGGCCAAGCGGCTGGGCTTTGGCGGTATGTCGTTTCTGAACCTCTCGGTTGCAGAATCGATCACCTCGAACAAGCTTCCCGCATCGATCGACGTCGTTACCGCCCTGCACGCCTGCAATACCGCCACCGACGACGCAATTCATTTTGCGTTGGAGAAGAAAGCCAAATACATCGTGGTCGTGCCGTGCTGCCAGGCGGAAGTGGCTTCGGTGCTGCGGAAAAACAAGGCAAAAGCGCTGGCCGATCCGCTTGCCGAGATCTGGCGGCATCCGCTGCACACGCGGGAGTTCGGTAGCCAGATTACGAATGTGCTGCGGTGCCTGCAGCTTGAGGCGCATGGGTATCAGGTCAGCGTGACTGAACTGGTGGGCTGGGAACACTCGATGAAGAATGAGCTGATCATTGCGCAACACAAGAATCTGCCGACTCGTAAGCCGGCTGAGCGGTTGACCGAGATGTTGGACAGGATCGGCCTACAGGAACTGAAAGATCGATTTTTCTTGCCGCAAGCTGCGTAATACGCAAAAGGACCACCAGCGCCGATGAATTTTTCTCAATACCTTGATCGGGTTCGAGCGGTATGCGACGCGCACGGTCACGCGCTAAACCTCAACCCGGGCGCGGCGGAATCGGTGTTGGAAGCGGTAGAGGCGGAACTTGGCTTCCTTATCGCTGCGGACGCCCGGCAGGCTTGGCTTCGTGCCAATGGGGCCGAGCGCGATGAGCCGGTGTTCATGCAGCCGGGCTATCTGACGGCTTATGATTTTCTGCCGTTGGAAAAGGCGATTGCGGCACGAGCGCGTATGGCGGATCGAGCATCGCGATATGTCGGATACGAAGAACCAGAGCCGCGCGATGCGCGCATCAGAGACGGCTGGTTTCACCCCGGATGGCTACCCTTCGCCAGCTTCGGCGGCGCAACACTGCTGTTGATGGTCGACCACTCGCCGAGCGAAACCGGCACGCCGGGGCAGATCATCGCTTTCACGCACGACCCGGATCAGATTACGTGGGTGGCACCGAGCTTCGCGGCACTGCTGGCGGGATCGATCACAGAGATCGAGGCCGACCCGGATGAATTTCTGGGGGAGTATTGAAACCGGGAGTCAATCAAGTCCCGGACAAGGCGGCGTGCGCGAAATGTTAATGATCTTTATCTTCCCCCTTGTATTTGTCGGCACCCTGGCAATCTGGCTAGCATGTGTTGCGAAGGGACGCTCACTAAAAAAAGCGCCGCCTGCGCTTACCACCACCCTCATCGCATTGGTGATTTGCTACGCAATGGGGCTGCTAGCGATATCGTTTGACCCATGGTTTGACGACAACGGGGTGCCAGAATTCATCTCCTGGAAATATCGTTGGGCATGGGCGGCAGAGTACGCGGGCTGGCTCGCAATTGTTATCCTGCCTGCGGGTCTCGGACTTCGGGCAGCCTTCGTTTCGCGCGCTCGGCGTCAGGAAAGCCCCCGGTAAGCAGCGCGCAGCAGACCTCTCCGTGATATCTCAGCGCAAGACGGATCGTTCTTTCCTGTCAGGTTGTTCGGGGCTGCACGCCGTCGGATCGAGTGCAGCTATCCGCCAAATCGTTCAATTGATCTTGAACCATGCCAATGGCAATGGGCGGAAACACGACACACCACATGTTGAACCGTTTCGTGGATCGACGGCTGGAGGAACCGCGCTTAGACCAGGCATCTCTCAAAGCACCGCCCAGCGACCACAGGAGGAGAGCTGTAGACAGCGGCGCCAGCAGAAAAAACAGTGCGGCGGCACGCGGGGTGAATAGTTTCGACGACGGATGGACGAAAGCCATCTCACCAAAAATCCGATAGAACCAATGGGTGGTAGCTATCAAGCCCGCAACGAATGCGGCGGTCATTCCGACTAGGACTAAGAAGAGAATCGGAACGCCGAGTGCGATGTGAAAAATTTGTAGCGGCCAAATACTTCCTAGCGCGACCCCGGCCCCAAAGACCGACCAAAACAACGCGGCGACCCATCTTACGCTTTTACCGCGACGATGTACTGGCTTGAGCGGACAATGCCGCGCTTCCGGCGGGGCATCAAATCCAGCCCGAACTGTTATCAGCAGTATCAGAGCAATCCCCATTGCGCTTATGCTAACCAGTACCCCATAGCCGGCGGTAGTTGATCTGTAGACGAATTCGGCTTGGCTGAGGCCTGCATGGTAGTGAATCATTTCACAAACCGATATCAAGACAAAGGCGCCTCCAAATGCATAGCGATCGACCACCACACTGGCAACCATGAGCGTCAAGGCCAATAGGAAAGCCGATCTGACCATGCTCCCAATAAACTTCGAAAAAGAGAGAATCAGCGCTTCGAGAAGGTTGTCAACCGGCGCATCCAGGCTCAGCCACACAGCCAGATAGCCGGCCACGCATATCGCGGACAGCATGATCATGCGCGGTATCGTCCTGGTGCTCGCGATCAGCATACCGAGCAGCAAGCCGGAAATGGAACCGGCTTGTGCAATCTGTTCCGCTGTGTCGGACGAGAAAAGCATTGCGTGCGGAAAAGCACGGAACCAAGGTATGGATTCTAGGAATACTTCGAATGCAAATGCCGTAAGCATCCAAACGCCGATTAGTGCCCAAAAGCGATAGGAACTGGCGAGGTCCGCGAGCGTCCAGCGAACGGAAACAGATTTTGGCTGCATGAGTAGCACAGTGTTGTCGTAAGAAGATGCCCGTTTAAAACCACTGCGCCAGGCGTTGCGGAAATAAGGCACCTTCGAAAATGCTGGACCTGCTTTCCAGGTTGGTTTGTCGGCAACGCGTGCTGTTTGCCCCTCGTATCGAAAAGGGACGAAAATGCCACCCTTGGCGTTCCTGCCAGCATGCGTCCTGCCTATACTCGCCCTGCGATCGCGACAACGATCGTCCGGTTTGACAGCCGGAATGACAAAGGGCGGACAGCCGCTGCAATAGCGGCGCTTCTATGTCCGTAGGCTGACGCACGCCTCTCTATGGGCGGGCCTTGGCTGGGGCACGCGTGCGTGCGCCGGTTTCCTTTGTCACCGGTCTGTCAACCCGGCCATGTGCCCGCCCACCTCGATTGACAGCGGGGCGCGGGCTTGACGACAGAGGAAACCTCATGAACGACCACCCCTACACCCTTGACCGCTGGGCGACGCCGGATGATCCGGAAATCAGCTCCATTCGGTTTGCAGATCTTCGGAGTATCGAACGAGCATCCCAAGGCATTTGGGCCATCGCCCGGATTGTGGGCAATGGCGTCAATGAGTCCGACGCTTCCGAGATCCGACCCTTAGATCCTTGGGTCACTTCCAACTTGCTGGGGGGAGTTGAAGCCCTCTGCGTCACATAGCAAATATTCTGGAAGAGTCGCTTGACGGGCCACCGCTAAACTTCGGGTCGGGAAACGGGGAAAAGCCTGTCCATTAGTACGGACCAGCGCTGCCGGCCCGCGCTCTCCGACGCCGGCCGGTAATATCATCAGCGATGTCAGCGCAGAACTACCATGTTGCTATGTGGCCTGTGGTGAAGATGCGGAATCAGAATCCGCATGGACTCCCGCCAATTCATTCATCTGATCCTGCACCATGCCCATGGCAACTGGCGGAAACACGACGCACCACGCATTGAACCATCCCATAGAGCGGGGACTTGAGGAAGGTCGCAGCGCTCTGGCCTCACGAAGAACGACGCCCAGCGTAAACATGAGAATGGGGGTTGCGAGGGGAACCAACAGGAAAAACAGCAGCGCCGCTCTGGGCGTGAACAATTTCGAAGACTGGTGGATATACGCCACCTCGCCATGGATTCGGTAGACCCAGTATGCGGTGGCGGCCAGGCTGACTACGAATGCGACAGACACCGCTGTCATCCAGTACATGATTGCCTCCCCGCTCATTGTGACCAGCGCGGTCAACCAAGTCACGCCGCCAAAGGCCGCCCACGGTAAGGCAGAGATTATCAATACCGTTACACCCTCTCTGAACGTCGGATTGAGCGGCCGGTGCCGCGGGGCCGGCGCTTCATCGAACAAGCGGCCACGAGTCGACGCCAGCAGTAGCAAAACGGTCGCCATCCCACCTGCGCCGTAGAGTGCCCAAAGGTCATGATCGACCTGCGTATGAAAGGTGTACGACGCCGCCACGGAAGTACCCCAATCGTTCATCACCTGGAAAGCCGTCAACACGGCGAAAGCGCCAGCAAACGCGAATCGGTCTGACATGGCTGCTGCCAGATTGACGGTGATGGCAAAAGCGAGAGCCTATCGAACGAGTTGCCCCAAAAATGCCAGATACAAAGCGAACCCAACGCTCATTTCGGGCAGGACCAACCACGCGATGACATAGCTGCTCATGCATACGGCAGCCATTGCTGCCAAGCCTTTAGTTGATTTCGCCTGTGCCAGAACGATGCCAAGCAAAATACCGAAGCAATTTCCGCCATACCAAAAGTATGGGATCAGTTCTCGAACAAGGTATTTCTCATTGCCATAGGTCAGTGAAGGCCATGCTGATCTGAATACCATCACCCCATACGCTGCTGCAATCAACACGCCGATCAGCGACCAAAATCGCCACGTGCTGGCTAAGTCCGCGAGTGTCCAGCGCGCGGAAACCGGTTCTGTTTGCATAGGTACCACCGAAGTTGAGATTGAGAAGATGCCGTACATGCACCGGCACCGCGTTTTCGTTCGTTCTCAGGTGGTTGGCGGCGTATCGCGCCCGGCCTCGTCATAAATCGGGCCATCCTGCTGCGGGCGCTTTTCTTCGCAGGCAAAAAAATGGCCGTGACTTGCGCCACGGCCCCAGGCATCGGCTAACTGCGTCACCCTACCTATGCCCCAACTTTTAACGCGATTTAGCCGCCGCTGCTTTATCCAGATTACTCGCCGCAGACCATCATGAAATCTGAAGCTGCCGGTCTACAGCGAGCGCTCGCTGGGAACGGAATATGGATTTATCAGCGTTTCCACCTGCAGCACATCGCATGCTGCAGGCGTATGAAACCACCGCGGCAATCATTACGGAAATAAGACTACTTCGAATCTTTTGGGAAACTTGGCAGACTGGCCGTGATGAATGATCGGCTTCGGTAGATAAAACGCCGAGCGCGTTATTCAGAATGAGAGCATTTTGAAATTCTGCCCAGCACCACGCTGACGGGGCGCTGGGCATTCTATCGGGGCGAGGCGTCAGGTGTTCGACGATCCCGGCCGCGTCGCGTTCAAGTACCCGCGCAGCTGCACCGTGGCGGGATCAGGACGCCTTCACCAATTCAGACAAGCCGCGGGCCGCGTCAGTCTCCAGAGCTTCGACGCAACCGATCGGAAGACTGTTTATTCAACCGTTTGGCTTCGTCTTCCGCGTAATCTTCCTCACCCGATTCGTACTGGCCTTCATAGCCGCAGCTGCTGCGAAGCAATCCGCACTCGCCGACGACCGAGCAGCCCGAACTCATGGCGGCAAGAAACAACACAACACCGTAGCGGCTTAACGTTTGAATCGACATATCGCTCCTTGGGAATGGGTCTGGCATTCGTCACACATAGGATGCCATTGTGCAGGGGCGAAGATGTGTCGGCAGGCGCGCTGCGGCGTTTCGAATTGTCTCTGGCTGTAGGCTGACGATTGTCCACGCCCCTGCGCAGTCATAGATGCCGATGGCTGCAGCCCATGACCTGACCCGTCAGTTCGCCGATCAGGCCCGCCAGCCCTTCCGCACTCTCGCGATCCAGTCCTTCGCATTGCACCATCCGGAATCCCATCGCCAGGCTGTAATGCCAATCGAGTTCAAGGATGCGATAACTGCGTCCGCTTTCCTCGCATTGCCATTGGACGGCCGGGTTCTCGTAGGCTTCGCCGATGAAGTCGATGTGCGACTCGGCTGGCATCGGCATGGCGGGTTCGTTTGATCCCGGCACGCTCGGCGCGAAAAGATTTTCGCCGACCATGACGCGGGGATTCGGCCCATCGAAGGCCAGCAACATGAGCGGAAAGTGTCTGGGATCGGCGTCGTAATCCTCTCTGACAGCATCGCTCAGGTAGGGTCTGGCCGCCGGGCCGAGGCAGTATTGGACGCTGCGCCATGACGCGTCATCTCCGTCGAAACCGTCGTCGTTGTTGGCGCGGTAGGGAATGGTGTCGCCATGCGCCGGCAGGACATAACCCCCTTCCAGCAGCCGCGCTTCCAACGCGGGCCAATTGGGCGGCGGCAGGTGGAAGTCGCGGGGGAAGATGAATTGATGGTGTTCAGACATGGGCGGAATCCGAAAGCCGTGAGGTTTTGGCGATGTCAGTTAATGACGAGCGCGTACTGAAACGGTGATGCCGGAGTATTACAGAAATAGGTGCCGGACCAAACCCGCCCGTATTCAGCCACCCCGCAAAGGAGGACAATAATCGCCGGAACGAACGGAGCGAATCCATGCGCGCTTTCGTGCAAAAGCCCAAGGCGGCGGTTCACAAAGGGCCGGCCGCAAGCCGCAAACGGGACGCGGCGGATAAGCGTGCAGCGTCGCGCACGCCGCCAGATGGGGCTGCGCGCGATACGAAACTTCAGCGGTGGCGTCCGGTTCATTCGGTCTCCGCGATATCCGTGCATCCCCCCGGCACGCACCTTGCGATCAGTCATCCCGGCGACGCGTCAGAGCAGGAAGCGCATCGCATGTCCGGACACGTGATGCGCATGCCGCAATCCCAAGACGACCAGGCGCACGGCGCCGTGCCGTCCACCTTGCAACCCACACCGGTTCCACCGCCCCCGCTTCTGCGGCCGGCCGAGCCGCGCAACGCGGCATCGCTCGATGACATTCCTGGCCTTCGCGACGTGCTATCCATCCAAGGCCGTCCCCTCGATGCGCATACCCGCGCCTTCATGGAGTCTCGTTTCCAGCGCGACTTCAGCCACGTCCAGCTGCATTCCGATGCGCTGGCGATTGCTTCTGCAAATGCCGTTGACGCCCGGGCCTATACCGTCGGCCATCACATCGTTCTGAACGCGGGTCAGTACGCGCCGGGCACGACCGCAGGCCGCGCGCTGCTGGCGCATGAGCTGGCGCACGTGGTTCAGCAATCGTCGATGAGCGCGCACGGCGCCCGTCTTCTCCAGCGCGACGCAAGCGGTCCGACCTATGGCAATCTGCCCAGGGATCTGCCGGCGCCGGGATCGTCGGGCGAAGTCGTCCGGCTCAGGAACGTCAACGGCACGTGGAAGGAGGTCGGCCCAAAGTACGTCCGCACGGCGCGCGGCAACTATGACTTTGTAGTGAAAGACGGCGAGATCTTCGCCGTCAAGTCGAAGAGAACGGTCGGCGGCGGATATGGTCACACCGAAGCGGCGCGCGGCGAACGCGTCAACTGGGCGGGCCAAGTGGATTTCGAGAGCGGCAAGGTCAAGACCTGGAACGATGGCACGGGTCACTATCGATCCTTATCGACCATGCGCGACCCCGCCGTGCGAGCCGAGCTACCCGACGAAAAGTTCGTTCAGCACCCGGATAACGTGGGACGCCCCCGGCCAAGAGGGTCCCTGCCCCAACTCCCCGTCGAACAACCCGCCACCAAACCCCGCATTCCCGGCGAACAGCCCAAGGTCCCCGCCGGCCCGCCTCGGATGGAGGAATTTGAACAACGCTTCGGCAAGAAAGCTGCGTCCGCGCCCGCCGCCACCACCGCCGCCCTGGCCGAAGAAGCTGGATCGGTCCTGAAAGTCCAAGGGCGCGCGGCCTCGGCGTTGAGCAAGATCGGCAGCGCCGCCGGCTGGGTGGCCGACTTCCTGATGCCCGGCCCGCAGGACGCGATCATGCTGATGGTGCAATTTGCGATGACCTACGCCGAGGCGCAGGAAGCGGCGCGCGCGGAAGGGATGCGCACGGGCTTCGGCCACGGTCTTAGCGCTGGATTGCTGCGGTTAAGCCGAAGCTGGATCCGCGACAACCTGGCGTCCAGGGTCATCAGCCGCAGCGTCGCGAGCGAGGTGGCGGCTACCACCGGGTATCGGGAGAAAGGCGTGGTTCAGGGCCTGGTGGCGGGCATCTCGTTTGCCGAGCGGCTCAATGCGGATCAGCGCAAGGCCCTGCTGAAAGAAGCGACGCGTGCCATGCGGGCCAAGGGTGATGACGTGACGTTACGCGCCCGCTGGGAGCGTGGCTACACCGCCAACGACATCATCGACCTGTCCGTCGCACTGGCGCCGCGAATCGACGAAATCCTGGAGGAGGCGCGCAAGAACGAGGAACTGCGCCAGGCGGCCGAGGCGTGGGAAAAGCTGAAGAAGTATGGGCCGCTTTTGCCACTGGCGCCGTTGTTCGAGCAGTAGCCGGTGTGGCATAGTCGCTGTGCCCTGCCCGACCGCTTCCCATCCATGCGCAACTCGCCCGATCCTTTCGCTCCTCCCCGCAAACAGCGTGCTGCAAAATCCAATTCGCTGCTGTGGATTCTTGAGCCGCTCGAAAGCGACGCAAGCTTCACGCATCGCAAGATGTTCGGCGCCGACGCCGCGTATCTGGACGGCTTGCTGTATCTGATCGTCGCCGATCGGGACGATCCGTGGAACGGGGTCATGGTCTGCACGTCGCAGGAACGTCATGCGGCGCTGCTGGCGGACATTCCCGACCTCTTGCCGCATCCGGTGCTGGGCAAGTGGCTGTACTTGCCGCAGTCGAGCGAGTCCTTCGAATCGACTGCGGCAACGCTGGCGGCATTGGCCGTTGCGCGCGATCCGCGCCTGGGCGTGGCGCCCAAGCCGAAGGCGCGGCGCAGCAAGGCGCGCACGATCGGCCAATAGGCCGCCTGAATGCCAGACCGCCAGTGCGTCAATCCCCCACTCGCACCACCAGCTTCCCGAAGTTCTTGCCTTCGAGCAGACCGATCAGCGCTTCGGGCGCATTTTCAAGACCTTCGACCACATCCTCGCGCCACCGCAGCTTGCCCTCGCGGATCCACTGCCCGGCCACGTTCAGGAACTCGTCTTCCTGTTCCTTCGGGAAATCGAACACGATGAACCCCTTCATGGTGATACGCCGCGAAAGGATTTCGCGCATGGTGGCGGGCAGGCGGTCGGGACCGCTCCGGTCGGCGGGGCCGTCGTTGTAATTGGCGATCAGGCCGCACACCGGCACGCGGGCAAAGTCGTTCAGCAGCGGCAGCACGGCATCCCACACATGGCCGCTGACGTTCTCAAAGTACACGTCGATGCCGTCAGGGCAGGCTTCGGCCAGCTTCTGCGCAAAATCCGGCGCATGGTGGTCCACGACAACATCAAAGCCCAGCTCTTCCTTCACAAAGGCGCACTTCTCCGGCCCGCCCGCGATGCCCACGACGCGCGCGCCCTTGATGCGTGCAATCTGGCCGACGACGGAACCCACCGCGCCGCTCGCGGCCGCGACGACGACGGTCTCACCTGGCTTGGGTTGGCCGATGTTCAGCAGCCCGACATAGGCCGTCAGACCCGGCATGCCCAGCACGCCCAGCGCGGTCGAGGGCGGCGCGTTCGCGGGATCGAGCCGGCGCAGGCCGGTACCGTCGGACAGCGCGTAGCGTTGCCAGCCGGCAGACGACAGGACGATGTCGCCTTCGCGCCAGTCGGGATGGCGCGACGTATGAACACGGGCAATCGTGCCGCCGACCATCACATCGCCGATTTCCATGGGCGTGGCGTAGGATTTTTCGTCGCTGACGCGCCAGCGCATGTAGGGATCCAGCGACAGGGTCTGAACTTCCAGCAGCAGCTGACCGTCGGCCGGTTCCGGAACAGGCACGCGTTCGACGCGGAAATCGGTGGCTTTGGGGCGGCCGACGGGCCGGGAGGCGAGGACGACGCGTAGGTTTTGGGGGTGTGTCATGGTGGATGGTTCCTTGAGTTGAGTCGGACATTTCGCGACAAGGGTCATCCTAGGCACGCGCCAGGGTTACAGCTAGACTGATATCTCGTAAACCAGATTTCAGGTATTGATAATGTCAGCCGATTTCGACCCTGCCCTGCTCCGCACCTTTGTCGCCGTCTGCCGCTACGGCAGCCTGAGCCGCGCAGCGGACCAATCCGGCCGCGCGCAATCGGCGCTCAGTACGCAGATCCGCCGTCTGGAGGAAATGGTGGGCAAACGGCTGCTGCATCGCACCGGCCGCGGCATGGCGCCCACCACCGAGGGCGAGGTGCTGCTCAGTTACGCCAACCGCATCCTCGCGCTGGGCGAGGCGGCCGCAGCGCGGCTGCGCGAGCGCGCGGTCGCCGGCAGCGTTCGCATCGGGCTGTCCGAGGACGTGGCGGTGGCCGCCTTGCCGGCGGCGCTGGGCCGCCTGCGGCGCGCGTGTCCCAATCTGCATCTGGACGTTGTCATCGACGACGGCGAGCGGCTTGCCGCGCGTTGGCAGGACGGCACGCTGGACGTGGCGGTGGGCGCCTGCGTCGGCTTTGTCGATGAACCCATCGAGTCCTGGACCGTGGATCTGCACTGGGTTTGCGGCATCGACGAAACCCTGGACCCGGACCAGCCGCTGGACGTGATCGTCTATGCCGAACCGTGCTCCTGGCGCCGGCTGGCGTTTGATGCGCTGACGGCGTCGGGGCGGGATTTTCGGGTGTCGCTGACCAGTCACAACGTGGGCGCCACGATCGCGGCTGTCGAGAACGGCCTAGGCGTGGCCTTGCTGACGAACGAATGTCTGCGGCCCGACACGATGCGCGTGATTTCCATCGGCGATGAAGGCGCGTTGCCGCTGAGCGCGCAATTTGGCCTGTACGCGGCGCATCGTCTGAACGAAAGCGGCCAGGCCGCCGTGTCGCTGTTGCGCGAAAGCCTTCGGGGGTGGACGGCGCAGGCCATACCGCGGGAGGCGGCGCTCATCACCGCCTGACGCAGAACGAACGGATCGCGCACATCGGGCGCCACGCGTCTGGCGCAGTTTCGCGCCAGATTTGTTACTCCTGTCCCGCCCCTCCCGGTGCCACACTGTTCCCATTCCCCCCGCCCGAACAGGGCGCACGGGAACTACAGACACCAGAAGGATCACCCCATGACCACACCCCCAGCATCCGCAGGCGACGGCGCCCACGCCGCCATGCAGACGCCCCCGGTCGTATCCGCTGAAGACTGGGAAGCCGCCCGCCAACAACTGCTCATCAAGGAAAAGGCCCACACCCGCGCCCGCGACGCGCTGGCTGCCGAGCGCCGCCGCATGCCCTGGACGGCGGTGGACAAGGAATACGTCTTTGATGGCCCGTCCGGCAAGGTCACGCTGCGCGACCTGTTCGACGGCCGCCGGCAACTCATCGTCTACCGCGCGTTTCACGAGCCGGGCGTATTCGGCTGGCCGGACCACGCGTGCCGAGGCTGTTCGATGGTGGCGGACCAGGTTGCGCATCTGGCACACCTGAACGCCCGCGACACGACGCTGGTCTTCGTGTCCCGCGCGCCGCAGGCGGACATTGAACGGCTGAAGGCGCGCATGGGCTGGACGATGCCGTGGTTCACGCTGACCGACGGCTTCGATGCGGACTTCGGCGTGGACGAATGGCACGGCACCAACGTGTTCTTTCGCGACGGCGACCGCATTTATCGCACTTACTTCCTGAACAACCGTGGCGACGAGCAGATGGGCGGCACGTGGAACTACCTGGACATCACGCCGCTGGGACGGCAGGAGACCTGGGAAGATTCCCCTGCGGGCTATCCGCAGACGCCGCCGTACAAGTGGTGGAACTGGCACGACAGCTATGTGCAGGATGCGCCGCCGGATCAGAAGTGGGTCGAGGTCTCCGACGCGGGCGAGAAGGCGTTCCGGAATCACTGCGATCCGAAGTAGGAAGGCGTCGCAGCAGCGCGCGTGATTCAACGCTTACTTCAGCGCCTGTTTAAAATCAGCGCTCGCAAATTCTGCAGCGCGCGTCATGAAAATCGACCAAGGCCCCAACAACCGCCGTTCGCGTTCCCGAGTCAGCCAGCATGAGCAGTGAGCTGGCTGACTGGAAACGCGCCCTCCTGCCTTGCCGACTTCCCGCAATTGCCGCGCTGGTGCTTGCCGGCGTCGCCATCTACTGCTTCAACGCGGCAAAAGACGTCCGTCTGCCCTATGACCCCGCGAAGCTGAACACGATCAGCCTGCGGGTGGACAAGGTGGCAAGCTGCGACACCCGGGCGAAGATTCGCGGGCGGTGGGAGCACTATGGCGCGCTCTGCGTGTATTCAGGCAACTATCCCTACATGGTGTTCAAGTTTTATGAAGCGACCTATAGGGTTCCGTATACCGAGGGAGAGCAAGTAGAGTTTGCGGTGCAGGAAAACGATGCGCAGCTTGCCGACAGCACGATTGCGCTTCAGTACAACATGGCCATTCCCGTCCGGGTTTATGGCGTGCGCAAGAACGGTGAAACGCTGGTCGATGCAAAGCTGGTGCACGACGCGAACTACGCGCGCAAGATGAAATTCAACATGAACGGGTGGATCGCACTGATTCTGGCGGCCGGCGCAGCGGTCATCACGTTCAAGCGTGCCCGGAAGATCCTGAACGAATCGATGTGGTGAATCTCAAGCGCGCTCGCTTTCACGACTGAGCACGCGGGTCCAAGCGTGCAGCAACGTGACCGCGTCCTCGTCGGACACATACTGCGGCGCGGCGCGCGCCATCGCGGCAAACAGCAGCGCATCGCAAGCCGCTTGCCACATCGGCTTCAACACCTGTTCGGTCTCGCCGTCTTCCTCGATCAAGGTAAACGCGTTGCCGCCGTCCAGTTGCTCGGCGCGCTGCCGCAGTTGGCTGTGGATCAGCAGAAAGCCGGAGTGAACCGGCGACCGGGCCTTGTCGCCCCGCCGCGTGGCGGCCAACGCGCCGCGCCAATTGCTTTCTTCATCCGCAGCCGACTCGCCGTCCTCTTGCGACCAGCGCATCCACGCGCGGCTGTAGGCCATCCAGGCGTTCTCCGGCAGGTTGTCGGCCAGCGCCTGCGCCTCGCTGCGCGACAGCGTATTGATCTGCGCGATGATCTCCAGCACCGCCTCGCCCTTCGGGCCGAACAGCACCGACAACGGCAACGCTTCCAGCAATTCGATGGCACTGGCGCGCCAGTAGCCCGGCTGCGCAACCAGATCGGACATATCACCCTGCTTCTCGACGCGCACGCGCCAGAGCTTTCCGGGCCAGCGGCTGCCAATAACGATGGAGTCAAGCGACTGGTCCACCACGATCCACGGCGGAACAGGCTTTATCAACGCCACGCGGTCCGCAGTCCGCATCAGCTTGAATGCGGGGTCGGGCAGGTCGAACCAGTACCCGACAGGCATCGCTTGCCGTACGGCCGTCAGACCCGCGTCGGTCACGTCGCCGCCGCAATGCCGGCACACGCGCGCCTCACGCAGAATGCGCTCGCCGCAATGCAGGCATTCGATATGCGTGGAAAGAAGCGGCTGGCTGGCGAGCGGCGACCGGTTGGGAATGCGCTTGAGGAAAATGCCCGCGACCGGCGCACTGATCAGGCCGGCAAGCAAGGCCCACCCAATGCCATTGCGCCCGCGACGCTTGGCCATGAAGCCGACCACGATCGCGAGTGCGATCCAGAGAAAGATGATGAGAAGCATGGCGCGATGTTAAACCGAGGGGATTCGGTCTTGCGCTGAGTGGATTCGACGAGCCGGCAGAACCGGGCACCGCAAGCGCTCGCGACCGACCCGGAAGCAAACACTTTTTCACCCCGAACGGCCTACACCCGTCGCCTCCTCGCGCGAGCCGGGGTAATCTCCAGCCAGGAGATGATTTGATGTACCTCGTTGGTCACCCACAAAAAGGAAGCGCAAATGCTTGATATCACTTCGAAATTCCGCAGGACTGCCGTCGCCGCCATCACGTTGGGCATGGCAGGTTTTCTTTTTGCGGGCTGCACCACGACGGATTCGCGGGCTACGGCCACCGCCGCCGAAAAGCGTCAGGAACTGGATGCCGCCACGGCGGCCACGCTGTCCAAGCTGTATGAATCCTCGCCGCAATCACGGCAACTCGTGGAACGCGCCCGAGGCGTCCTGGTGTTTCCGGCGGTGCTGAGCGCCAGCTTCATCGTGGGCGCCCAGCATGGGACAGGCGTGCTGCAGGTCAGCGGTCAGGACAAGGGCTACTACAGCATTACGGGCGGATCCATCGGCTTTCAGGCGGGCGCGCAGTCCAAGGCGATGGTGCTGCTTTTCATGACGGACGACGCGCTGGCCAAGTTCCGGGCCAGCAGCGGCTGGACCATCGGCGCGGACGCGACCGTCGCCGTGGCCAACGTGGGCGTCAACGGCAGCATCGATTCCAACACCGCGCAGCAACCCATCGTCGGCTTCGTGATGAACAACGGCGGCCTGATGGCGGGCGTGTCGGTGGATGGCAGCAAGATTTCGCCGCTGCTGCTGTAGCGACTGCGCCGGCGCGGGAGGTCCGCGCCGGCCTCGATTTTGACAAGGAGATCACGCGTGATTACCGAAGAGGACAAGAAGCACCTGGCACGCTGCGTCGAGCTGGCCCGACAGGCGCTCGATGCGGGCGACCAGCCGTTTGGATCGGTGCTGGTGTCGGGCGACGGGCGGGTGCTGTTTGAAGACCACAACCACGTCTCCAGCGGCGACCGTACGCGGCATCCGGAATTCGAGATTGCCCGCTGGGCCGCCAACAATGTGCCGCAAGCCGAGCGTGCGGCCTGCACGGTGTACACGTCCGGCGAGCACTGTTCGATGTGTTCCGCGGCGCACGGCTGGGTGGGACTTGGCCGGATCGTCTACGCCGTGTCGTCGGCCCAGTACGCCGAATGGATGCGCGGTTGGGGCGTGCCACCGTCGGCCGTGCGGCCTCTGCCCATCTCCGAAGTGGTCAATGGCATCGAGGCCGAAGGGCCCGTGCCGGAATTCGTCGAACAGGTGCGCGCGCTTCATGAAGAGAATGTGCGGCGCAGGGCTTGACGAGCATCGGCTCGCGGTTCGGTGAAGCATTCTGTTTTCCAGCTAACGAATGGATACAGCTGCGCTAGATACCGCAATTATTTGCGCGCACGGGCGTGATAATTTGGCGCCCGTGCCGTAATCGGGGTCAGGGTCGACGACCGGTCCCATCAAGACGAAAGACGGCGCATCCCTCTCCTCTCTTGATACAGACCATGCAAACTCACGTTGCCCGTGCCTTGGGAATCAAACGCAAGTCCGGAAATCTGCTTCTCGCGTTGGGCCTGGCATTCGCCTCTGCCCCCACCTTCGCGCAACAGGATCCTGGCGCAGCCATCCTGCCCCCGCGCGCCAACTCGGGCAATCAGGCCCCGGCCCCGCAGCAAGCCCCGGCCCAGCGGGCCCCCGCTCAGCAAGCTCCGGTGCAAAGGGCACCCGCGCAACAGGCTCCTGCTCAGCAAGCGCCCGTTCAGCAAACCGGCGGCTCCCTGGCGCCCGTGCAAAAAACCCAGATCAACGACCAGGCCGCCTACGAACGGCTCCTGAACAACAGCGGCGTGACGCTGCAATGGCTGTGGTCCGCCAAGCGCGGCAAAATGAACGCGATCGACGACAACGACGTCGTGCGCCTGGAAGGTACGCAGGCCAACCACGAAGGCACCTTGAAGGTCAAAGGCGAGGTCGTCTCCATTGGCCGCGACAGCTTCGTGCTGCGTGGCACTATCCTGATCCTGGACGCGCCGGACAAGGGCCGCCGCTGCGAACGCACGGGCGATTACGAGTTCAAGGCGACCGGCAAGCGCAAGTACTGGCGCATGCAGCAGATGGAAGCGTGCGGCGGCCTGACCGATTACGTCGACATCTACTACTGACCTTTCAGAAGCGACCCGCCCCATGCCACCCACCGCAATCAAATGGCTCGTCAGCGTCGTCTTCGGATTGCTGATCGGAAGCGCCAGCTTTGGCATCACCAATCCGCTGTTGTTGGCGGTGTTCGGCGTATATCCGAGCGCGGGGGCAGGTGCTGAGCCACTGGATTCGGCTCTGCTGGATCGGGTCGCAATGGCCAGCGTGGTCCTCTATGTCCTGGTGGCCGTCGTGTCGGCCGTGGCGCTGGCGCGCATTGCCAACCTGCGCCGTCTGTTCGGCTGGGGCTGCGCGACGCTGGGGGTGATGTTGCTGCTGACAGCGGCGATTGCCATGCTGCAGATCGATCCTGCGATGCACACCGGCGGCGGCGCCGGCGCGCGGGATGCCAATACGGCGCTGTTCTTTACCCTGCTGATCTTTGGCCTGCCGTACATCGGCGGCGGTCTGGTGCTGACGATCGGCGGCGCGGTGCTGATCCGGAAGAATCGGGATAAGTCTGCATGAGATATGTCGCGCTCGGTCAACACCGCAGCGAATATCCGGAACCGATCACCTTCGCACAAGGCACGCTGCTGACGGTCGGAGAACAGTACAAAGGGCCCGAAGGTTGGGACAACTGGTACTTCTGCACGACGTCGGGGCATTCCGGAGGCTGGGTTCCGGGCCAGATCATCGACAGGATCGACGCGGGGCAAGGCCGCGCATTACGCGCCTATACCGCGAGGGAACTGGACGTGGACGAAGGCGACGAGCTGGCCGGCTCGGAGCAACTCAATGGCTGGATGTGGTGCAGCCGGCTATCGGACGGCCAGAGCGGCTGGGTGCCACTGACACTGGTGCGCAAGATCGAAGACTGACAACCGTGCGGCGCGTCCTATTTCCCGGCGCCGGTATTGCAGTTTGAAACGTTTAGCCGCCTTTCGTCCAAATGGTCCTGGGAAAGACCCCGGTACAATCCCCGCGCTCTCCCCTATTTCTTTCCCGGCAGTCCCATCCCCATGTCCAACCTCATCGTCCACGGCGGCACGCCTTTGCGCGGCCGCGTCGTCCCTTCGGCCAACAAGAACGCGGTGCTGCCGATCCTGTGCGCCACGCTGCTGACCGATCAGCCGTTGACATTGCATGGGGTGCCGGACATCACCGATGTGCGCAAGATCCTGGACATCTTCCGCACGCTGGGCAGTGACGTCCGGCTGGACGATGCGACGCGCACGCTGGCGCTGCATCACAAGAACACGGTTTTCGATGCGGCAAACCACCGGCTGCCCGAGGAGATGCGTTCGTCGATCATGCTGGTGCCGCCGCTGCTGGCGCGCTTTGGCGTGGCGCGGCTGGAGGACAACGTCAAGGGATGCACG
The DNA here is from genome assembly GCF_002388205.1 of Achromobacter sp. UBA4530. NCBI lineage: Bacteria > Pseudomonadati > Pseudomonadota > Betaproteobacteria > Burkholderiales > Alcaligenaceae > Achromobacter > Achromobacter sp. UBA4530. The sequence goes on from NZ_DGMA01000008.1 coordinate 286,084, forward strand.
CTGGGGGTGCGCGAGATCGATCCCCACGTGGACATCTTCCGATCGTTCGGCGGCCAGGTGGAACGCGCCAGCGGGTCACTGCTGGTGCGCGCGAGCAGTCCGCTCAAGCCCACGCATCATTGGCTGGACTATGCGTCCGTGACCACGACCGAGAACTTCGTGTTGTGCGCGGCCGCGGCTGAAGGCGAGTCGTCGTTGACCAATGCGGCGTCCGAGCCGCACGTGCAGGAGTTCTGCCGGTTCATGGCGATGATGGGCGCCGATATCGACGGCATCGGCACGTCGCGGCTGGTGGTGCGCGGCGGCAAGCGTCTGGGCGGCGGCGAGTTCACGTTTGAAGAAGATTTCCACGAGATCACGACCTTCCTCGCGCTGGGCGCGATCACGGGCGGCGACGTGGTGGTGCGCAATCGCACGCCGGGCAATTTTCCGCTGATCGACCGCACGTTCGCCAAGTTCGGCGTGCGAATCGAGCACAAGGACGGCTGGTCCCGCGCGCTGCGGGACGGGCCTTTGAAGGTGCAGACGCCGTTCACCAGCAACGTGCTGACCAAGGTCGAGGCGGCGCCCTGGCCTTACTTTCCGGTGGACCTGTTGCCGATCTTCATTGCGCTGGGCGTGTGCGCCGAGGGCAATGCGATGTTCTGGAACAAGGTCTATGACGGCGCGCTGGGCTGGACGGGCGAGCTGTCCAAATTTGGTGCGCACGTGTTCTCGTCGGACCCGCACCGCGTGGTGACGTTTGGCGGCAATCCGCTGACGCCAGGCGTGGTCGAAAGCCCCTACATCATCCGCGTGGCGATCGCGCTGTTCATGGTGGCCAGCAGCATCAAGGGACGTTCGGAGATTCGCAACGCCACGCCGATCCGACGCGCCCATCCGCGCTTTGTCGAGAACCTGCGCAGCCTGGGCGTGCAGGTCGAGTGGGCGAACGACGAGTAAGCCGAGGATTCATCAGCCGAAGCTGAATCGACTGAGGCGATAGCGACCGAAACTGAAGCAATCGAAGTCGAATCAACCGAAAAAGGGCGTCCTGGCGACGCCCTTTTTTTGCGCGCTCACCGGCCGCCAGAGGATGCCAGCGATGCTGCCCGGAACGCTGCGCCGATCACGCGCGCGGTCAACCCGCCGCCGCCGCAACAGCAGGCGCCGGCGCCGGCGCGATCGGCGTCAGGCCGAACCGCTTCATCGTCTCCATCATCCGGGCCTTGTCCGGCGGCCCGCCGCCGTTGATCAGCGCCGCCATCTCGCGGAAGTAATCCGCGCTGATTTCCGGCGTGTTGATCACCAGCGCCTTGGCCATGACCGCGTGCGGGTTGCTGAATGCATGGGCCACACCGGTCGGCGTGGTCATCGAATCGCCGGGACGAAGGTCGCGCGTTTCTGCGCCGACGGTAAAGCGCAGCGTGCCTTCAAGCACGTAAATCAATTCCTCGTTGTCGTGGCTATGCGGCGGCGGCACGTTCGAGCCGGGCGGCACACACAATTCAAACGCCCCCATGCGGTTCCCCCGCCCGCTTGGCTGGAGATAGCGGATTTCCAGTTGGCCCACGCGGATCACTTCTTCTGCATCGAATGCTTGCGCTACGTTCATGGCATACTCCCGTGTAAAGTTACTTTACGTGCCAGTGTACAAATTTTTTACGCCATGTCCAGCAAAAAAAATAGCGCCGCATCCGAACCGCAAGCGGGCCTGCCGATGATCGGTTCGTTGCTGCGGCTGCCGCGCGAACACGTGGTCGCGCGCATGCTGTCGACCGTCAACGCGCAGGGATTCGACGTGTCGTTGACCGAACTCGGCGTCTTCATGTATCCCGGTCCGCATGGGCGCCGGCCGATCGAGCTGGCCCGCCAATGCAATATGTCGCGCCAGGCGATGAACTACGTGCTGGCGGAACTGGAGCGGCGCGGCTATCTGCTGCGCCGGCCGGGCGCCGCGTCAAATTCGACAGAGCTGCAGCTTACGGATAAGGGCCAGCAGATGTACGTGCTGATGCGCAGTTGCGTGACCGACGTCGAACGGGAATGGAAAGACCACCTGGGCGAGCAGCGCTTCAACGCGCTGCGCGAGACCTTGCAGGATCTGTCTGCGTGGCTGGGCAAGGTGGATTGATGCCATGGAACGATGCGTCACAACGCGCTGCGGATTTTTGATTTACGCCGCACTGCTGACACGGAACTGAATGTTATTGTCTTGTCTTTCCGGCACGCAGGCGACCCATCGCCGGCATGCTTGAACGCCATCCACAAGGAGCCGCAATGAAGTTGATCCCGTCCCTGTTGCTGGGCGCAAGTGCGCTGTCGATGACCTTCGCCGCGACCGCCGCGCCGGTCACGTATGACCTTGATCCCTCGCACACGTACCCCAGCTTCGAGGCCGATCACTTTGGCGGCCTGTCGACCTGGCGGGGCAAGTTCAACCAGTCCAGCGGCGTGGTCGTGCTGGACCGCGCGGCGCGCACCGGCACCCTGGAAGTCACCGTGGACATCAAGTCGGTGGACTTCGGCCACGACGAAATGAACCAGCACGCGATCGCGCCGGATATCTTCGACGCAGCCAAGTACCCCACCGCCACGTTCAAGGGCAAGTTCACCAAGTTCGACGGCGACAAGCCGGAGGAAGCCACGGGCGACCTGACGCTGCGCGGCGTCACGCGCCAGGTGAAGCTTGATATCGACGACTTCAAGTGCATCGATCACCCGATGATCAAGCGCGAGGTCTGCGGCGCCGATGTCTCCACGGAATTCAGCCGCAAGGACTTTGGCATGAATTTCGGGTTGGACATGGGCTTCAAGCCGGAGGTGAAGCTGAAGATCCAGGTCGAGGCCATCCGCCAGCAGTGATGCTGACGTGGGCAGAGTTAAGGACCGGCACTGCCGGTCCTTTTTGTTGCGCGCGGGATGCCCTACCCTTGCCCAGCCCGAGCCTGCGCCAGGAAATCCAGTACTGCCCGGTACGATCCTTCGTTCCCCGCAGCATTGGCAGACGGCGTGCCGCCCGCATCCAGCAGCAGTCCCGACATCGCGTGCGGTTTGTTGATCAGCGTGGCGGGCAGGCAGGGATAGTGGACATGGTGGCCCGCCCCGGCGCAGACGTAGTGGTTCGTGGGCAGATCGAACGCCTGTCGCTGCCTCACCACCATTTCGGAATACGCGGTGCTGGGCCAGAAGCCGTCGTCCGACGCGCTGACCAGCATGACCGGACCGGGATAGTTTTCGACGGGAATGCGCGCGCGCTCGAAGGCCGAAGCATCGCGCGTGGCGCTCAGGAATGCCAGGGTCTGGCGATACGGCGGCTCGGAGGCATAGGCGGCGTTCCAGTCGGCCGTGGCGTTGTCTTGCCACAGGTGCGGCAGGGGCTCGCCATGCCGGGTCCAGACCTGGGCATCGCGGCCCGTGCCCGGCGCGCCGGCGCTGACCACGCCGTGCATCACGGGCGACGGCACGTACGCGACGACCGCGCTGACCAAGTCGGGGAAATGCGAGGCAACGAGCAACGATGTCTCTCCACCCCGGCTGATGCCCGACACCGCCACGAAGCCGTCGCGCGGCTGCAGCGATTTGCGGACCCATTTCAGGGCGGCTTCGAAGTATTCGAGCGGCATGTCGTTCAAGTACTTCGGACGGCCGTCGTAGTTGAAGATCGCCAACGCCAGGCATTGATAGCCGCGAGCGGCAAACAGCGCGGCGCGGGGCGCGTTGACGCCACCCGACGAGCCGTTCATGTAGACCACGACGGGATGCGGGCCGGGTCCGGCCGGCACGAATAGTTCGCCGGACAGCGACATGCCGTCCACCTCTTCGCGCACGGACCGGTGCGTGACACCGTCCGCCAGGAAGTCCTGCACCAAAGTGGCCTCGGCCGACAGCGCACCATTCGTGGCGTGAAGGTGCACGGTCAGCGCATCCGTGCTGTCGGGCGGAAACACCACGCGGTCCATGTCCTGGCACACCATGGACCAGACGATGCCCATGGCCGATGGCTCGGCGTACGAGCCGGACACCGGGCTATCGCGCCGCAAGTCCAGCCGTCCGTCGTGGCCGGCCACGAACACGGCCTCCGAGCGCCACGCCGCGCCGCACATGTGCATGCTGGCCGTGACGGTGATAAAGGCATAAGCCGGAAAGCCTTCGATGCGGATGTCGCGCTCGACGTCGATCAGCGCGCGTTCGGGCGTTACGGTGATACGGGGCTGTGTCACTGTCGTCTCCTTGCCGTCGCGGCCTTATGCCTTCAGGTCGGTCTTGGGCACACCGTTGGCCTTGATGACCTGCGCCCACATGGCGGATTCGTCGGCGATGACCTTGTCCAGATCGGCGGACGACGTGAACTCCACGGCCACGCCCTGCTCCGCGAATTGCTGGACCAGGCTGGGATCGCGCGTGCCTTCGCGCACGGCGTGCTCCAGCGTCTTCACGACGTCGGCGGGCATGGCGGCGGGGCCGGAGATCATCATGCGGGTGTAGAGCTCGAAGTCGTCGACGCCCGCTTCCTTCATCGTCGGCACATCGGGCAGGCTGGACAGCCGCTTGTCCGCAGTGACGGCCAGCACTTTCAATTTGCCGGACTTGATGTTGGGCAGCGCCGAGGTCGGGAAGTCGAACGTGCTTTGCACGGTGCCCGCCATCAGGTCCAACAGCGCCGGACCGCTGCCCTTGTAGGGCACGTCCTGGAATTGCGTGCCGGTCTTCGACTGGAAATGCAGCAGCGCGAGATGATTGATGACGCCGCGGCCGGCATGCGCGCAGGTGATGTCGTTGGGCTTTTTCTTGGCCAGGTCAATGAACTCCTGCACGGTGTTCACGCCCAGGTCGGGATGCACGATCAGCAGCATGGGCGATTTGCCCATGGATCCCAATTGCTTGAAGTCCGATGGCTGGTACGGCAGATTGTTGTAAAGCAAGGGGTTGAGAATCATGCCGTTGGTGCCGGCAAAGCCCAGCGTGTAGCCGTCGGGCTCGGCGCGCGCCACTGCGACGGTGGCGATGATGGCCTGCCCGCCGGGGCGGTTTTCAACGACGACGTTCTGCTTGAGGGTCTTGCCCATGCGGTCGGCCAGCGCGCGCGCGGCAATGTCGGTCAGCCCGCCGGGCGCAAAGCCCACCAGCAGACGCACGGGACGCGTCGGAAAGGCGTTCTGCTGGGCCCAGGCCGGGCGCGAGATCAACGGCAAGGCGGCAAGCGCGCCCAGGGCATGACGGCGGGTGAATCGCATACGGCTCTCCAGACAAAGGCAAAGGCCAACGCGCGGCCGACGGGGGCCGCGAGGCAAGACAATGAAAAGGGGAAGGACGTACAGGCCGCCGCCGATCGGCGACGGTCACAATGATCGTATGTTGTATGCAATACAACCGACGGGCTATCTAGGGATATCCCGGTAACATCCTGGGTGATGGACGCGATAAGGGGCCCGATGCGGGACCCGATGCCGAACCCGATGCGGGGACTTGATGTGGGCCGAGTCGCGGCCCAATCCAGGCCCAATCAAGGCCCGCCGATCAGGCCTTCGTCATCAGCTTTTTCCACCCTTCCAGCCCGAGCTTGTTCATCGTGTCGATGTTCTTCTCGTAGATCTCGGCGGCATCCGGGAACGACTCCACCGCGCGGTCGATGCTGTCTTCGCGCAGCAGATGCAGGATGGGATACGGCGAGCGGTTGGTGTAGTTCTCGATGTCGTCCGGCTGCGTGTCGGCGAACTGGAATTGCGGGTGGAAGGTGGCCACCTGCAACTCACCCACCAGACGCATGCGCTTGAGCAGACGGTCGGACAGGTCTTCGAAGTCGTTGAACTCCATGAAGTCGTCCAGCGCGTCGGGGATGATGAGCAGCGTGGTGTCGATCTTGTCGGGATCGGTTTCAGCCAGCAGCGCCAGCTCGTCCTGCAGGTCGGTCAGCACGCCCTCGGCGTCGGTGGCGTCGCTGACGGCAAAGCGGATCTGGTCCTTGACCTGCACCGCCTTGGCGAAGGGACAGAGGTTCAGGCCGATCACCGCCTGGTTCAGCCAGTGGCGGGTTTCTGCGACCACATTGGCATAGGCATCGGAAGTGGAAATCATGGAATCAGTCCTGGAAATAGAAAGAGCGCAAGGCCGAAGGCCCCGCGCTCTGCGTGGCACGCGTGCAGGTCAAGCGGCCGGCATGGCGGCCATGGTCTGAGCCACGGCGGCGGTGAGCTTCTTGCCGTACGGCACGTGCAGGAATTCGTTGGGGCCGTGCGCGTTGGACTTGGGACCCAGCACGCCGCACACCATGAACTGCGCCTGCGGGAAGCCCTTTTGCAGGATGCTCATCAGCGGAATCGTGCCGCCCTGGCCGATGTAGCCGCAGGGTGCGCCGTAGTACTGCTGCGAAGCGGCGTCCAGGGCCTGCGTCAGCCACGGCACGGTGGCGGGCGCATTCCAGCCGGTGGCGGCGCCTTCGTTGGCCTTGAAGATGACCTTGGCGTTGTAGGGCGCGTCGGCTTCGAGCAGTTCCTTGATTTCCTGCGAGGCGGCCACCGCGTCCACCAGCGGCGGCAGGCGCAGCGACAGCTTGAAGGCGGTGCGCGGGCGCAGCACGTTGCCCGCGCTGGACAGCGGCGGCAGGCCTTCGGCGCCGGTCACCGACAGCGTCGGGCGCCACGTGCGGTTCAGCAGCGCCTGTTCGGGTTCAGTGGTCATGGGCAGCACGAAGCCGCCGTCGGCGCCGCAGCTCCAGGGGAAACGGCGCCACACTTCGTCGCCCAGGATGCGCGCGGTGGCGCTGACCTGTTCGATGCGTTCGGCGGGGATTTCGCAGTGCAGGCTTTGCGGCAGCAGACGGCCGGTGCCGCTGTCTTCCAGGCGGTCCAGCAGGTGGCGCAGAATGCGGAACGAGGACGGGACGACGCCGCTGGAGTCGCCGGAATGGACGCCTTCGTCCAGGACCTGGACTTCCAGCGTGCCGGACACCATGCCGCGCAGCGACGTGGTCATCCAGAGCTGGTCGTAGTTGCCGGCGCCGGAATCCAGGCACACCACCAGGGCCACGTTGCCCAGGCGGTCGCGCAGCGCGTCGACGTACGGCAGCAGGTCGTAGCTGCCGGATTCTTCACAGGTCTCGACGATGCCAACGCAGCGCGGACGCGGGATGCCCTGCTTGTCCAGCGCCATGATGGCGGTCAGCGAAGCGTACACGGCGTAGCCGTCGTCGGCGCCGCCGCGGCCGTAGAGCTTGCCGTCTTCGTACTTGGGCGTCCACGGACCGAGTCCGGCTCGCCAGCCCGAGAATTCAGGTTGCTTGTCCAGGTGGCCGTAGAGCAACACGGTGTCGCCGTTGTCGCTGCGGGTGGCGGGCGCGTCAAAGAAGATGACGGGCGTGCGGCCCGGCAGGCGCACCACTTCCAGCTTCAGGCCCGAGACCTTCTGCGCTTCGACCCACTGCGCCGCATCGCGCACCACGCGCTCGATGAACGCGTTCTTTTCCCAGTCGGCGTCAAACGCCGGGCTCTTGGCGGGAATGGCGATGTAGTCGGTCAGCGCGGGGATGATCTCGTTGTCCCACTTGTCGTCCACGAAGTCCTGGAGGGCTTTGGGATCAAGGGTGGGCGGCAATGCGTCTTCGGGGATGCGTGCGTTCATGGCGCTGGCTTCCTGTGTGCGGGAAAGGGGCAAATCGCTATTTTATGCCTGCGCGGGCAAACGGCGTTATTTGGCTGCGTATGCCTCGATGCGGCTCCACACCTCGCGGGCCAGGGGCTTGGTGTTGCCGACCGACTGGTACAGGCGGATTTCCATATGGATGTCGTTGCGGGCGCCGTCGGCGCGGACCAGTCGGCCGTCACGCAGGTCGGGTTCGACGAGCGTGTGCGGCAGCCAGGCCAGGCCGAAACCCTGGCGCGCCATGGCGTGCAGCGCGTCGGCCAGGTCGGACTCGTAGGTGGTTTGCAGCAGCGGCACCTCGCACAGGCCGCGCAGTTTGTCGTGCAGGATGCGGCCCAGCGACATGCTGTCGGCGTAGGCCAGGAAAGGCACGGGCGGGTCGGACGCCAGTTTGGGCACCGCGTACCGGGGGTGACGGCCGCCGGGCGCCACGGGCGCGCTCACGGCCACCAGCTTGTCGGCGCCCACGCGCCGGCAACGGTAATTGGGATTGTCGATCTTGGCGTACAGCGGTTCGTGGGCATGGCACAAAAGGAAATCGACCTCGCCATCCCCCAGCATATCCACGCCGTAATTCAGCGTCGTGGTGATCACCCTCAACTGAAACGCGGGCAGGCTGCGCTGCACGCCGGCCATCAGCCCCGGCAGCACCGAGTGCGCCAGCGTCTTGCCTGACGCGATGGTGATCTTGCGGGCGCGTTCCTGTTCGGGCTTCTGCAGCGCTTCGCGCGTCTCGTGCAGGATGTCCAGCACGTCGATGGCGGCGGCCAGCACGCTACGGCCCGCGGCGTTCAGCGTGGACACCTGGTGGCCGCGTTCGACCAGCGGCACACCCGCCCAATCCTCAAGCGCCTTGATGCGGCGCCCGAACGCCGGGTGCGTCACGTTGCGCGACTCCGCGGCCTGAAACAGGTTGCGCGACTTCGACAGCGCGACGAAGTCTTCCAGCCATTTGATGTCCATGCGTCTTCTCCTGCCCCGCCCCATGTCTGTCCGGGGCTGGATGCGTGTTGGCCAGCGGCTCATCGGCTGTGCCTTTTCGGCACAACAGGTGCGCATTTTGCACAAGACAGAAACACCTTGCAACTAATATCCCCGCATCCACTCCTGGAAAACCCTATGTCCGACATCCCTGTCCAGCTCAAGTCCATCCGCAGCCATTACCTGGGCGGCGTCGAAGTCGTGGCCGGCGGACTGCCGATGCAGCAGCAAAAGGTGGTCGGCAATGCGTCGCCCCGGCTCATCGACATGAACGGCGGCTACAGCGTCGGCCAGTTGTATGTCCAGGAGTACCGCCTCGCCCAGCCGACGCGGCCTTACCCCGTCCTGCTATGGCATGGCGGCGGCATGACCGGCGCGCAATGGGAAAGCACGCCGGATGGCCGCGACGGTTGGTTGTGGCGCCTGCTGCAGGCCGGCTACGACGTCTTCGTGTCCGACGCGCCGGAACGCGGCCGCGCCTCGTGGGCGATGTTTCCCGAGGTCTACGATTCGGCCCCCATCTTCCGATCCAAGGAAGAAGCGTGGCGGCTGTTCCGCATCGGCCCGGCCTCGGGCTATGCGCCGGCAGGCGAACCGCGCCAGGCGTATCCGGACCAGCAGTTTCCCGTCGAGGCGTTTGACACGTTTTCAAAGCAGTTCGTCCCGCGCTGGCTGACGCACGGCGACATGGCGCTGGACGCCTATCGCGCGCTGCTCGACTTCGTGGGCCCTTGCATCCTGGTCGGCCACAGCCAGGGCGGCGGCTTTGTCACGCAGCTCGCGCAGGAATATGCCGCGACCGTGCGCGCCGTCGTGGCCGTTGAACCCACCGGCACTCCGGCCCAGGCCTCCTGTCAGTTGCCCCCGCAACTGCTGGTCTGGGGCGATCACTTCACCGCGGACGACACCTGGCAGCGCTATCGCGCCCAGACGGACGCCTATTGGAACGCCCTGCGCGCGGCCGGACAACGCGCCGACGTGCTGGACCTGCCCGCTGCCGGCATCGCCGGCAATTCGCACTTCTGCATGCTGGATCGCAACAGCGACCACATTGCCGGATTGATCGTCGATTGGCTCGATCGCAGCCTCGACTAACCTTCTCGTGGAGATACAGATGACCCTGAAGAAAACCACCATCGCCCTGGCGCTCCTGACCGGCGCCACGCTGGCGGCCGGCGCTTCGGCCCAGCAGTCCGACTACCCGAGCAAGCCCATCCGCATGATCGTGCCGTTCGCCCCGGGCGGCACCGCCGACATCATCGGCCGCGTCTTCGCCGCGCAACTGGGCACCGAACTCGGCGTCACGGTGGTGGTCGAGAACAAGGCCGGCGCAGGCGGTTCGATCGGCACGCGCTACGTCGCCGACGCCGCACCCGACGGCTACACCATCCTGCTGGCCTCCTCCAGCACCCACGGCACGAACCCCGCCGTCTACAAGAACCTGACGTACGACGCATCGCAGGATTTCACGGCCATCACGCAACTGGTCACCGTGCCCGGCGTGCTGAGCGTCACCAAGGACTTCCCCGCCGCCGACCTGAACGCGCTGATCGCGCAGTCGAAGGCCAATCCGGACAAGTACACGTACGCGTCGTCCGGCGCGGGCGGCCTGGGTAACCTGGCGATGGAACTGATGAAGTCGATGACGGGTTCGCACCTGATGCACATCGCCTACCGCGGCGCGGGCCCCGCTTTCACCGACGTGATCAGCGGCCAGGTGTCGATGATCTGGGAACCGGTGCCGGCCTCGCTGCCCTACATCAAGAGCGGCCAGATCCGCCCGATCGCCATCGCCGCCGACGTGCGTTCGCCGGAACTGCCCGACACGCCGACCTTCAAGGAAGCCGGCCTGACGCGCTATGAAGCCAACGCGTGGAACGGCCTGCTGGCCCCGAAGAACCTGCCGGAAGCCGTGAAGACCAAGCTGCACGACGCCTCGGTCAAGGCGCTGAACACGCCGGAAGTGAAGGCCAAGATGGCCAGCCTGGGCGGCACCGTGGTCGCCGGTTCGTCCGACGCCTTCCAGCAAGTGATCGCCAGCGACGTGAAGAAGTGGAAGAACGTCGCCAACGACGCCAAGATCCAACTCGACCAGTAATGCAAAAGGCCCCGGCGCGTCATGCGTCGGGGCCTTGCGTGGTACATGCAAGCCGGCCTTCGGGGCCGGCTTTTTATTGGCGCGTAACTTTGGCCGGCGGAATCAGGCGCCAATGAGGGCCGGTTCAGCGCCGCGGTTGTCCAGCGCGGGAGCTTCAGCGTCGATCACCCGGCCGGATTGCAGCTTGAACACCGCAACCGCGTCGCGCAGGCGCTGGGCCTGCGTTTCCAGCGATGCCGCCGAGGCCGCGGCCTCTTCGACCAGCGCCGCGTTCTGCTGCGTCACGCTGTCCATCTGCGACACGGCCTGGTTCACCTGCTCGATGCCCTGCGACTGCTCCTCGGACGCGCTGGAGATCTCGTTGATGATGTCCGCCACGCGGCGCACCGACGTCACGATCTCCTGCATGGTGGCGCCGGCGGCCTCCACCTGGTCGGAACCCACCGAGACCTTCTGCACGGAGTCGTCGATCAGGCCCTTGATCTCCTTCGCTGCGGCGGCGCTGCGCTGCGCCAGCGCACGCACTTCGCTGGCCACCACCGCGAAACCCTTGCCCTGCTCGCCCGCGCGCGCGGCTTCGACCGCGGCGTTCAGCGCCAGGATGTTGGTCTGGAAGGCAATGCCGTCGATCACGCCGACGATGTCGGAGATGCGATGCGAGCTGTCGGCAATGCCGCGCATTGTGCCGACCACGTCGCCGACCGCCTGGCCGCCGCGCGTGGCGACTTCCGATGCCGCCATCGCCAGTTGCGCCGCGCTGCGCGAGCTGTCGGCGTTGTTCTTCACGGTGGAGGACAGTTCGTCCATGCTGGCGGCGGTTTCTTCCAGCGACGCGGCCTGCTGCTCGGTGCGCGAGGACAGGTCGATGTTGCCCGCGGCGATTTCGCGCGAACCGGTGTGGATCTCTTCCACGCCCAGGCGGACGGCCGACACCGTGCGCGCCAGGCTGTCCTGCATGCGCTTGACGGCGCCGTACAGAACGCCGATCTCGTTGTTGCCGCGCTGCTCGATGCGGTTGGTCAGGTCGCCGCTGGCGATGCGGTCGAACAGGCGCCCGGCTTCATGCAACGGACGGAAGACGGCGCGGCCGAAGACCACATACAGGCCCACGACCAGCGCGGCCACCACGACCAGCAGACAGATCAGGAAGACGATCGCGGTATTGATGCGCGCGGCGGAGTCGCGCGCAACGCGCTGGCCGACTTCGTCGGCGAAGTCCACGTATTGCTGGTTGGCCTGGGTGAACTTGGTGCCGAGCGGGCTGACCTTTTCCTGATTGATGCGGCCGGCCTCCTTGGCGTCGCCGGCGCGAATGGCGGCAATCATCGGGCCGATGGCCTCGCGCACGTAGACGTCGTAGGCGGCCAGCGCGGCCTCGAACAGAGGCTTGCCCTGCGGCGACGTTTCCGGCAGCTTGCGCGCGGCTTCGATCTGACCGGTGGCCTTGGTGACGTAGCTGTCCATGCGCTGCATGTTGCTGGCCGTCGTGTCCAGGCTCTTGCCTTCGAGCAGCGCGCTATGCGCCGCCAGCAGCACCACGCGGGCGCGCAGCAGGTCCGACGCCGCATCGTCCAGCGAATTGGCGCGGACCAGGTTGGTGTCCAGCATCACCTCGATCGAGGTGCGGTTGGAGGTCAGTTGCTGGTAGACCGCGATGCCGGTCACCAGAAAGAGTGCAAAGAAGACGGCCAAGGCGGTCGTCAGGATTGCGCGGATACTTAAATTCTTGAACATTGAAAGCCACTCCGGGGGTTGCGTAACGCTTTCCCCTTAACGGCGCAATGCAATGAAAAGTTAAATATTTCACCGGGTTACATGCGTTGAGCGGACCGCGTGGCGGACAGCTTGTGCGCCTGCCGCCAGCGCTCCCCTTCGGCCTCGGAATCATCGCCGCCGCGGCAAGGCCGTCAACGCAAAACCGCCGCGGACGTGCCGCGGCGGTTTCGGTGGCCAGGGGTTCGGGGCTTAGCCCGAAACGCTTACTTCAGCCAGGCGCGCGCGTTGCGGAAGATGCGCATCCACGGGCTGAACGCACCGCCCGAGTCCGCATTGCCCCACTTCTCGGGCGCCCACGACATCATGACGTTGCGGGTCACGCGTTCCGGGTGCGGCATCATCACCGTGAAGCGGCCGTCGGCCGTGGTGACCGAGGTCAGGCCGCCCGGGCTGCCGTTCGGGTTGAACGGATAGGCTTCGGTGGCTTGGCCATAGTTGTCGATGAAGCGCGCGCCGGCCAGCACGCGGCTGGCGTCGCCCTGCTGCGAGAAGTCGGCAAAGCCTTCACCGTGGGCCACGGCGACCGGCACGCGGGCGCCTTCCATGCCGGCAAAGAAGATGGACGGCGACTTGGCGATTTCCACCATCGACAGACGGGCTTCGTACTTTTCGGACTGGTTGCGCGTGAAGCGCGGCCAGTGCTCGGCGCCCGGGATCATGGGCGCCAGCGCGGCCATCATCTGGCAGCCGTTGCACACACCCAGCGCGAAGGTATCGGGACGCGCGAAGTATGCGGCGAACTGATCCGACAGCTTGCTATTGAAGCGGATGGTGCGCGCCCAGCCTTCGCCGGCGCCCAGCACGTCGCCGTAGCTGAAGCCGCCGACGGCGACCAGGCCCTGCATCTGGGCCAGGTCCAGGCGACCGGACAGGAGGTCGGTCATGTGGACGTCGATGGCCTCGAAGCCCGAGGTATCGAAGGCCCAGGCCATTTCGACCTGGCTGTTGCAGCCCTGCTCGCGCAGGATGGCCACGCGCGGACGCTTGCCGGTATTGATGAACGGCGCGGCCACGTCCTCTTGCGGGTCGAAGGCCACGGTCGGGCTCATGCCCGGATCCTTGGTGTCGTTCCAGACGTCCAGTTCAGCCTGGGCGCACGCGGGGTTGTCGCGGCGCGCCATGATGCGGTGCGAGACTTCGGACCACGCGCGGCCCAGATCGGCGCGCGGCTGGCCCCAGACCTTGCGGCCGTCGCGGTAGAACTCGACTTCGTCGGCGCCGTTCAGGCCGCCGATGACGTGCGAGTGGGCCGACAGGCCGGCGCCGCGCAGGACCTGCATGACGGCGTCGCGCTGCGAAGCCGGCACCTGGATGACGGCGCCCGCTTCTTCCGAGAACAGGGCCTTCAGCGTCAGTTCGTCGCGCTGCACGGCGACCTGTTCCGGACGGATCTTGTAGTCGCCCCAATCGGCCGACTGTGGATCGAAGGTCAGCATGTCCAGGTTGACCGAGATGCCGGTGCGGCCGGCGAAGGCCATTTCAACCAGCGTGGCGAACAGGCCGCCATCGGAACGGTCGTGATAGGACAGGATGGTGCCGGCTTCGGCCAGCGTGCGGATGGTGACGAAGAAGGCGCGCAGGTCTTGCGGCGCGTCGATGTCCGGCACGGTCTGGCCGACCTGGTTGTAGGTCTGCGCCAGAATCGAGCCGCCCATGCGGTGACGGCCGCGGCCCAGGTCGATCAGGATCAGGACGCTGTCGCCGGCGTCGGTGCGCAGTTGCGGCGTCAGGCTGGCGCGGACATCAGCAACGGGTGCGAACGCCGTGATGATCAGCGACACGGGCGCGACGACCTGGCGCTGCTCGCCGTCCTGTTCCCAGGAGGTCTTCATGGACAGCGAGTCCTTGCCGACCGGGATGGACAGGCCGGTGGCCTGGCACAGCTCGCTGACGGCGGACACGGTGTCGTACAGCGCGGCGTCTTGCCCGGCCACGCCGCAGGCGGCCATCCAGTTGGCCGACAGCTTGATGTCTTCAAGGCGCGCGACGTCGGCCGCGGCCAGGTTGGTCAGGGCTTCGGCCACGGCCATGCGGCCCGAGGCCGGGGCGTCCAGCATGGCGATGGGGGTGCGTTCGCCCATCGACATGGCTTCACCGCGGAAACCTTCGTAGTCGGCCAGCGTGACGGCGCAGTCGGCGACAGGCACTTGCCACGGACCGACCATCTGGTCGCGGCTGGACAGACCGCCGACAGTGCGGTCGCCGATGGTGATGAGGAACGACTTGTTGGCCACGGTGGGGTGGCGCAGCACGCGATAGGCGGCTTCGGTCAGGTCGATGCCGGCCAGGTCCAGCGGCTCGGACACGCCGGGCAGGCGGGTGACGTCGCGCGTCATGCGCGGCGGCTTGCCCAGAATGACGTCGATGGGCACGTCCACGGGGCGCACTTCGGCGTCGCCTTGCGGGCGGATCGTGTCCAGGCCGGGCAGGCCTTCGCCGTCCACCACGCGCAGCTGGCGCTCTTCGGTGGCCACGCCCACCACCGCGTACGGGCAGCGTTCGCGGCGGGCGATGGCGTCAAAGCGTTCGAGGTCTTGCGGGAGGATCGACAGGACGTAGCGTTCCTGCGATTCGTTGCTCCAGATTTCGGCGGGCGACAGGCCCGATTCTTCGAGAGGCACGCGCTTCAGGTCAAAGATGGCGCCGCGGCCGGCGTCGTTGACCAGTTCCGGGAATGCGTTGGACAGGCCGCCTGCGCCCACGTCGTGGATCGCGATGATGGGGTTGTTTTCGGACTGTTGCCAGCAGCGGTCGATGACCTCTTGCGCGCGGCGTTCGATTTCGGGGTTGCCGCGCTGGACGGAGTCGAAGTCCAGTTCAGCCGAGTTGCTGCCCATGCTGATGCTGGAGGCGGCGCCGCCGCCCATGCCGATGCGGAAGCCCGGGCCGCCCAATTGGATCAGCAGCGCGCCGGGGGGAATTACATCCTTGTGCGTGAGGCCGGCGTCGATGCTTCCCAGGCCGCCCGCGATCATGATGGGCTTGTGATAGCCCCAACGCGTGCCGCCGGCGGTCTGCTCGAACGAGCGGAAGTAGCCCAGCAGGTTGGGACGGCCGAATTCGTTGTTGAACGCGGCGCCGCCGATGGGGCCGTCGATCATGATGGACAGCGGCGAAGCGATGCGATCGGGCAGGCCGTGGTGATCGGCTTCCCAGGGTTGCAGTGCGTCGTCAAAGCGCAGGTGCGACACGGTGAAGCCCGTGAGGCCCGCCTTGGGCTTGGAGCCGCGGCCGGTGGCGCCTTCGTCGCGGATTTCGCCGCCGTTGCCGGTGGACGCACCGGGGAACGGGGCGATGGCGGTCGGGTGGTTGTGCGTTTCCACCTTCATGAGCGTATGCACGGTGGTGTCGCGGCGGATGTACTTGGCGCTGTCGGCGCCCTGGCCTGCCAGGCCCGGCACGCCGGCCTGGAAGCGCTGCGCAGGGCCGCCTTCCATGATGGCGGCGTTGTCCGAGTAGGCGACGACAGTGCCTTGCGGCTGCGCCTTGTGCGTGGCGCGGATCATGCCGAACAGCGTGTTGGGCAGCGACTGGCCGTCGATGACCCATTCGGCGTTGAAGATCTTGTGGCGGCAGTGTTCGCTGTTGGCCTGCGCGAACATCATCAGCTCGACGTCGGTGGGATCGCGGCCCAGGTCGGTGAAGGACTTGGCCAGGTATTCGATCTCGTCGTCGGACAGGGCCAGGCCCAGCGTGGTGTTGGCTTCGACCAGCGCATCGGCGCCGCGCGTCTGGACGTCGACCGTGCGCATGGGCTTGCCGGCCAGCGGCTGGAACAGCGCCTGGCCGTCGAAGCTGGCGTCCACCACGGTTTCGGTCATGCGGTCGTGCAGGCAGTCGGCCGCGCGAGCCAGCATGGCTTCGTCGAGCGACTTGGCGCCGAGCAGGCCGCGTTCGGGCGTAATGACATAGCGCACGCCGCGTTCAATGCGATGCACCGACGACAGGCCGCAGTTGTGGGCGATGTCGGTGGCCTTGCTGGCCCAGGGGGAGATCGTGCCGAGGCGCGGGATGACCAGCAGGGACACGCTCTTGGCGGGCGCGTCACCCGTGGCGGGCGTGCCGTAGTCGAGCAGTTGCGACAGTTGCTGCTGCTGTTCGGCCGTCAGGGCCGCGTCGGTGCTGACGAAGTGCTCGTAGCGGGCGGATATGTCGGCCACCGGCAGGCCGGCTTCCTTCAATTGCGCCAGAAGGCGATCACGTCGAAAGGAGGACAGGACGGAGGAACCAGGCAGATGCTGAACTAGGGACACGATGCGGGCGCCGTATAAAGAGGGGTGCAAAGCAGGGATTTTACCCGTTTAAGGGGTTTTCCCGGAGCCGAAGTTCGCGACGGGTTCCAGCGGTCCGATTTGGCCATTGTTACAAAAGAATTCCGCACACCGCGCACTGGCATGGTGCAAAGCAATATCGCCGATGCTACGGGACGGAAGGCGGCCCTTTTGCCCTCCCGGCGGCGTTCCCGCCCCGCCACGTTGATGCGGCGCAGCATGTTGCTTCGACCCCGCATTGCGGGAAAACACGAAGACCTGGCCCGGCAGCGCAACGGTAGGATGCAGCGACCCTTCCAACAAGAAAAGCGCCTTTCCGCGCCCGCTGGCCGCTGCCTCACATGTCCCGCCCCGAAGCCCCCGCCGAGCCCGTAGAACCGATCATCCCCGTAGAAGCAGATCCCGCCGTGAAGGTGCCGCTGGCCGTCGAGGACTGGCTGGCCGTGATCCTGCTGGCGACGTTGGCCATCATCACTTTCCTGAATGTGCTGGTGCGCTACTTCACCGATCAGTCTTTCGCCTGGACGGAAGAAATCTCCGTGTTCCTCCTGATCGTGCTGACGATGGCAGGCGGCAGCGTGGCGTTCGTGCGCAATCATCACATCCGCATCGAGATCCTGGCGGACTCGGGCTCGCCGCGCCGCCAGCGCATCATGGCACTGATCTCGAACAGCTGCGTGCTGGGATTCTTCGTGCTGCTGACCGTGCTGTCGGTCAAGCTGGTGTATGACGAATACATCTACGAGGAGACCTCGCCGGCCATCGGCGTGCCGACCTGGTGGTATTCGATCTGGCTGCCGGTCATGGCCGCCGCGATTTCGCTGCGCACGCTCGGCACGTTGCGCCGCCTCGTGCGCGCGCCGGGCCAGGAAGCCCAGCGATGATCGCCGCCATCCTCTTTACCGTCTTCATCGTCCTGATGATCATCGGCGTGCCGGTTGGCGTCGCGCTGGGCATTGGCGGCACGGTGGCGATCGTGCTGACCAACCTGGATACGCCCTGGTATGGCCTGCTGACGGTGCCGCAGAACTTCTATGCCGGGCTGGCCAAATATCCCCTGCTGGCGATTCCGATGTTCGTGCTGGTGGGCTCCATCTTCGACCGCTCGGGCGTGGCCAAGCGGCTGGTGGACTTTGCGATCGCCATCGTCGGACGCGGTCCGGGCATGCTGCCGCTGGTGTCGATTGCGGTGGCGATGTTTCTGGGCGGCATCTCGGGCTCGGGACCAGCCTGCGCCGCGGCCGTGGGCGCGGTGATGATCACCGCAATGTCGCGCGCCGGCTATCCGGGATCGTTCTCGGCGTCCGTGGTGGCCGCCGGCGCCGCCACCGACATCCTGATCCCGCCGTCCGTGGCCTTCATCATCTATTCCGTGCTGGTGCCGGGCGCATCGGTGCCCGCGCTGTTTGCGGCCGGCATGATCCCGGGCATCCTGGCTGGCTTTGCGCTGATCATTCCGGCCGTGTGGCTGAGCCGCAAGTACAAGATGGGCGCGCTGGAAGCGCACCTGCCCCGCCCGCCGTTCTGGAAGAGCCTGCGCGAGGCGTCGTGGGGCCTGGCCGCGCCGGTGCTGATTTTGGGCGGCATGCGGATGGGCTGGTTCACGCCGACCGAGGCTGCCGTCGTCGCGGTGTTCTATGGCCTGTTCGTGGGCGGCTTCATCCACCGCACCATCAAGTTCCGCGACCTGTACAAAATCCTGCGCGAAGCCGCCGAGCTGTCCGCCGTGATCATGCTGGTGGTGACGCTGGCCGGGATCTTTGCGTGGGCCCTGTCGACGCTGAGCGTGATCGACCCGATCACGCATGCCATCGTCAATTCTGGCCTGGGTGAATGGGGCGTGCTGGCGCTGCTGATCCTGCTGCTGATGACCGTGGGCATGTTCCTGGACGGCATCTCGATCTTTCTGATTTTCGTGCCGCTGCTCATGCCGATCGCCAATGCCTACGGCTGGGATCCGGTGTGGTTTGGCGTGATTCTGACTTTGAAGGTGGCGCTGGGCCAGTTCACCCCGCCGCTGGCCGTGAACCTGATGGTGTCATGCCGCATCGCGCGCGTGCCGATGGAATCGACCGTGCGCTGGGTGGTGTGGCTGCTGGGCGCGATGTTCATGGTGCTGGTCGCGGTGCTGGTGTTTCCCGAACTGGCGCTGTGGCTGCCGCGCAAGCTGGGTTATTGAGAGAGGCTGGACGGGGCCGGCCCGGCAAGGGTTCTCGGCCATGGATGACAACAACAGAAAGACTCGCAGAGAGAGGAGACGCAACATGAAATTCCGCAACCTGATCGGCGCGGCGCTGTGCGCGGCAGCCGTGGTGGGCATGTCGCCCGCGCATGCGCAGAACTACAAGCCCGAGTACAAGCTCTCCATCGTCGTGGGCACCACGTTCCCGTGGGGCCAGGGCGCCGAGATCTGGTCGAACCTGGTGCGCGAGCGCACCGAAGGCCGCATCAACATCAAGGTCTACCCCGGCACCTCGCTGGTCCAGGGCGATCAGACCCGCGAGTTCACCGCCATCCGCCAGGGCGTGATCGACATGGCCGTGGGATCGACCATCAATTGGTCGCCGCAGGTCAAGCAGTTGAACCTGTTCTCCCTGCCCTTCCTGATGCCCGACTACGCCGCCATCGACGCGCTGGTGCAGGGCGACGTGGGCAAGGACATGTTCAAGCTCATCGAGAAGGCCGGCGTGGTGCCGCTGGCCTGGGGCGAGAACGGCTACCGCCAGGTCAGCAACTCCAAGCGCGAGATCAAGCGGCCCGAGGACATGAAGGGCATGAAGCTGCGCGTGGTGGGATCGCCGCTATACATCGACACGTTCACCGCGCTGGGCGCCAATCCCACGCAGATGAGCTGGGCGGACGCGCAACCCGCGCTGGCCAGCGGCGCGGTCGACGGCCAGGAGAATCCGCTGTCGATCTACACAGGCTCCAAGCTCTACACCGTGGGTCAGAAGTACCTGACTCTGTGGAACTACGTGGCCGATCCGCTGATCTTCGTGGTCAACCGCGAAGTCTGGAATTCCTGGTCGGAAAAGGATCGCGACATCGTGCGTCAGGCCGCGCTGGACGCCGGCAAGCAGCAGATCGTGATCGCGCGCAAGGGCGTCACGCCCGAAGACCCGTCGCTGCTCAAGGAAATCGCCGGCCACGGCGTGACGGTGACGACGCTGTCGCAGGCCGATCACGACGCGTTCGTGAAGGCCACCAAGCCGGTCTATGAAAAGTGGAAGAAGCAGATCGGCGAGGACCTGGTCAACAAGGCCGAAAAGTCGATCGCAGAACGCAAGAAGTAACCCGCAAGAAGCAAACCGCGAAAGTTTCGCAGCAAGCCCCAGGGGAACCGGCGGCGCAAGCCGCCAACCGAGGCAGGGACGCTAGAATCCCGCCCACCAAACGGGCGCCGGCCACAACCGGCGCCCGTTATCTTTTTGGGCGTCTGACTTCCCTATTCCGGATAGCTGACTTCTAGGATATCCAGCTCATCGATGCCAGCCGGCGTGCGCAGCACCACCGTGTCGCCTTCCCGCGCCTTGATCAGCGCCCGCGCCACCGGCGAGATCCAGCTGATCTTGCCGGCCAGGGGCTCGGCCTCGTCCACGCCGACGATGGTGACGGTGTGTTCCTCGCCGGCCTTGTCCACGTAGACCACCGTGGCGCCGAAAAAGGCCTGGTCGCGGTTGGGTTGGGCCTTGGGGTCCACGACCTCGGCGATGTCCAGGCGCTTGGTCAGAAAGCGCATGCGGCGGTCGATCTCGCGCAGGCGCTTCTTGCCGTAAAGGTAGTCGCCGTTTTCCGAGCGGTCGCCGTTGGACGCGGCCCACGACACCACCTGCACGACGGCCGGACGTTCCACATTCATAAGCTGGGTCAGCTCGCCGCGCAGGCGCTCGTAACCCTCGGGCGTCATGTAGTTCTTGGTGCCGGCCGGCAACGCTTGGGCCTGCGGCAGATCGTCGTCGTCCTCGTGGTCGGACTCTTTAACAAAGGCTTTATTCATGGCGGTTGCATCGCGATGGCGCGATCACTGTCGAAGCTTTCGGAATGAGCGGCGCGGGCCGCCCGCGTCAGAACCAGTCGTGCCAGACCGGCTTCAGGTCGGATGGCAGCGGCGGCAGTTGGCCCAGGTCCATCCGGCTTTCCTTGGGACTGTGGAAGTCCGAGCCGCGCGAGGCCAGAAAGCCGTAGCGGCGCGCCACCTCGGCATACTGGCGGGCTTCTTCCACGGTGTGGCTGCCCGTGTTGACCTCGATGCCCACGCCACCCAATTGCAGAAATTCGTCGAACAGCGCGGCAAACTGCAGGGGCGTGTACTTGTAGCGGCCCGGGTGGGCGATGACGGCCTGGCCGCCCGCACCGCGGATCCAGCCCACGGCGTCGGCCAGCGTGGCCCATTGCATGGGCACATGGCCGGGGCAGTCGTCGCCCAGATGCTTGTTGAAAACGGTTTGCACGTCGGGGCAATAACCGGCTTGCACCAGGTATCGCGCAAAGTGCGTGCGGCTGATCAGTTCGGGATTGCCGGCAAACGGCAGCGCGCCTTCGTAGGCGCCGGGCATGCCCATGTCTGCCAGGCGGTCGCCGATGCGCTTGGCGCGGGCCGCGCGTCCCGAGCGGGTCTTGCGCAGGCCTTCGACCAGCGCCGCGTTCGTGGGATCAAAGCGCAGGCCGACGATATGCACGGTCAGGCCGGCCCACGTGACGGAGACTTCGACGCCGGTGGCAAAGCGCATGCCCAGCTCTTCTGCCGCGGCGGAAGCTTCGGCGATGCCGCCCACTTCGTCGTGATCGGTCAGTGCCCAGACATCGACGCCATTGGCGAACGCCCGCTGCGCCACGTCCCGGGGCGCAAGCGCGCCGTCCGAAACGGTGGAATGGCAATGCAGGTCGATGTTCAGGGTGGGCGATTTCATGCGGCTATTGTAGAGAAGGCCCGGCGGCACGCCTAGCGCGGTGCCGTCCCCACATTGCCGCCTGGCCGTTCAGGCCAGCAGGAATTCCGCCACCGGGTTCACCTGATCGTCCGCGATCAGCGTGGGCGCGTGTCCCACGCCCGCCACCTCAAGCGCCTGTGCACGCGGATTGCGCTGGCGCATTTCTTCGACGGTGGCGCGCGTCAGCAGATCGGACAGTTCGCCGCGCACAATCAGGATCGGGCAGTCCAGCGCGTCATACGACCGCCACAGGATCTGCTCGCCCGCCGCCAGTTCTTCGGGCGTCTGGGCCGCCAGCGCCTGGGCGATGGCCAGGTCGTAGTGCTTGACCCACTTGTCGCCCTGCTGCGGGTACAGGTATTTGGCCAGTTCTGCCCATTGGGCGTCGGTATGCGGACCGAAGGTTTCCGAATTGGCGCGCATCGTCGCCACGGCCTCTTCGAAGGTGGCGAATTCACCAGGCGCGCCCACGTACTGGCCGATGCGCGACAGGGCGCCGTTTTCCAGACGCGGGCCCACGTCGTTGAGCACCAGTTTGTCCAGGCGCAGCCCCTGGTCAGGCGGCAGCATGCCGGCATGCGGGCGCATTGCCAGCATGGCCTTGGCGAACGCGGCGGCGCCTGACAACGCCATGCCGATCAACCCGCCCATCGACGTGCCGACCCACGACAGGCTGGCCGGGCGCAGGCGCGCGATGAGCGTCACCATGTCGGACACGTACTGGGGCACGGTGTAGAACGCCGGATTGACCAGCCAATCCGACCGGCCGCGGCCGATCACGTCGGGGCAGACCACGCGGTACGTGCCCGCCAGCCGGCGCGCCAGTGCGTCGAAGTCGCGCCCGCTGCGGGTCAGACCGTGCACGCAGAGCAGCACGCGGTCATTGGCGGGATCGCCCCATTCCCAATAGGCCATGCGGTGCAGGCCCGCCGGGCTGGCGCACGTGACGAATTCCAAACGGGGTTCCAGGCTGGCATCCACTTCGATAGGCTCCACGATCGGCGCGCGCCGGCACGGCTGCGCCACTTTGGCCGCTATCTTATCGGTTATGCAACGCCGGTGCGGCCTGCTCTGGACTATCCCGGCGGTCGTGGCTACGATCCTTGCATTCTCCGAGCGCCCGTCCTTCGCCCGCTTTCCGCCCGGCCCGCCGCGCATTGCCGTTGGCTATCGGCCCGATGCAATCATTAAATTGGAGTTGCATACCTTTCAAGGCGCACAGTAAAAAGCTTCAGGCATTGCCAGATCAGTCATCCCAAAATTGATATGGAGTCCGTATGCAGCAAAGCAGTCCCATCACCCCGCTGACCGAGCAGCCTGCCGGTCAACCCAGCGTCATTCCCCCTCCCCCCGCCCCTCCGAAAATCCTGCAGGACCTGATGGCGCGCGCCGACGTGCAGATCAACGGTTCGCGGCCCTGGGACATGCAGGTGCATGACAAGCATATGTACGAGCGGGTGTTCGCCAGCTGGTCGTTGGGGCTCGGCGAGTCGTACATGGACGGCGAGTGGGACTGCGACCAATTGGACGAGCTCTTCACCCGCCTGCTGCGTGCCGACATGGGATCGGCGGCGCTGGGCGTGGCGCGCATCAAGCTGATTGCCGAGCACCTGCGCCACAAGCTGTTCAATCTTCAGTCCAAGCATCGGGCGTTTGAAGTCGGTGAGCAGCATTACGACGCCGGCAACGACGTGTTCGAGGCGATGCTGGACAGCCGGATGATCTACTCCTGCGCGTACTGGGAACACGCCCAGACGCTGGAGGAGGCGCAGGTCGCCAAGCTGGACATGATCTGCCGCAAGCTGCAACTGAAGGAAGGTGAGACGCTCCTGGACATCGGCTGCGGCTGGGGCGGACTGGCCAAGTTCGCGGCCGAACGCTACGGCGTCAAGGTCACGGGCGTGACCGTATCCAAGGAGCAACTGGCCCTGGCGCAGGAACGCGTCAAAGGCCTGCCCGTGGAGCTGCTGCTGCAGGACTACCGCGACTTGCAAGGCCGCTTCGACAAGGTGGTGTCAGTCGGGATGTTCGAGCACGTCGGGCCGAAGAACTACGACACGTACTTCACCAACGTGCAGCGGCTGATGGCGCCCGAAGGCATTTTCCTGCTGCACACCATCGGAATCGCGGCCACCAGCCAGAGCACCGATCCGTGGATCGACCGCTACGTGTTTCCCAACGGCAAGCTGCCGTCGGCACGCGAAATCGCGACGGCCGTCGAAGGCCGGTTCATTGTCGAGGACTGGCACAACTTCGGGGCAGACTACGACCGCACGCTGATGGCATGGTGGGACCGCTTCGAGCAGGCCTGGCCCACGCTGGAGTCGCGCTACGGCACCCGCTTCTACCGGATGTGGAAGTACTACCTGATGTGCTGCGCGGGCTTTTTCCGGTCGCGCGAAGGGCAGCTTTGGCAGGTGATCCTGACGCATCCGCAGCGTCAGGAGACATACCGGTCGCTGCGTTAGACCCGCCGCATTCGCGCGTGTCCAGGCAAGCCGCCCCTGACCGGGCGGCTTGTTGTCATTGGCGGACGGCTATCGCGCCGCCCCCGCCTCTTCCCCGATCATGTCCGCCGCGCGCTCCGCAATCATGATCGTCGGCGAATTGGTGTTGCCCGAGGTGATGCGCGGCATGATCGACGCGTCGGCGATGCGCAGGCCTTGCAGCCCATGCACGCGCAGCCGCGCGTCCACCACCGCGCCGCTGTCGGCGTCCCGGCCCATCGCGCAGGTGCCCACCGGGTGGAAGATAGTGGTGCCGATCTTGCCCGCCGCCTGGCGCAATTCTTCTTCGGTCTGGAATGCCGGACCCGGCAGCCATTCGTCCGGCCGGTATCGCTGCAAGGCGGGCGCGGCAGCAATGCGGCGCACCAGGCGAATGGAATCGGCAGCCACGCGCAGGTCGTCGTCGGTGCTCAGGTAGTTGGGGCGGATGACGGGCGCTTCGCTGCCCTTCTGCCCCGCCGGTCCTTGCGCGTGCACGCTGCCGCGCGACGTGGGGCGCAGGTTGCAGACACTGGCGGTGAAGGCGTCGAAACCATGCAGGGGTTCGCCGAACGCCCCCAACGACAGCGGCTGTACGTGGAATTCGACGTTGGCGCGGTCCTGGCCGGGATCGGATTTGGCGAACAGGCCCAATTGCGACGGCGCCATGCTCATTGGACCGCTGCGGCTCACCAGATACTCCAGCCCGATGCCCGCCCTGCCCAGCCACGTGGACGCGATACGGTTCAGCGTCTTGACGTCGTTCACCTTGATGATGACGCGCAATTGCAGATGGTCCTGCAGGTTCTCACCCACGCCCGGCAAGGCGTGGCGCAGCGTGATGCCGGCTTCGCGCAGGCGCGCGGGCTCGCCGATGCCGGAGACTTCCAGGAGGTGCGGCGAGTTCACCGCGCCGGCCGCCAGCACCACTTCGCGCCGCGCGCGCAACGACGTCGCGCGGCCGTTCTGGTTGACGCGCACGCCGACGCAGTGCTTTTCATCGAATTCAAGCTGTTCGGCCAGCGCGCCAGTCATCACATGCAGGTTCGGGCGTTTGCGCACCGGCCGCAGAAACGCCTTGGACGTATTCCAGCGCCAGCCGCTGCGCTGGTTCACCTCGAAATAGCCGCTGCCGAAGTTGTCGCCGCGGTTGAAATCCTGCACGCGCGGGATGCCTTCCTGTTCGGCCGCCGAAGCGAAGGCTTCCAGGATGTCCCAGCGCAGGCGCTGCGACTCCACGCGCCATTCGCCGCCCGCGCCGTGGAATTCGTCGGCGCCCCGGTGATAGTCCTCGCTGCGCTTGAAGACCGGCAACACCTGATCCCAGCTCCAGGCCGCGTCGCCCGACAGCGCGGCCCAGTCCTCGTAGTCCTGCTTCTGGCCACGCATGTAAATCATGCCGTTGATGGACGAACATCCGCCCAGCACGCGGCCACGCGGATAGATGAGCGAGCGCCCGCCCAGCCCCGGCTCTTCAGCGGTTCGGTACATCCAGTCCGTGCGCGGGTTGCCGATGCAGTGCAGGTATCCGACGGGGATGTGAATCCAGTGATAGTTGTCGCGCCCGCCGGCTTCCAGCAGCAGCACCTGCACGGCAGGGTCGCGGCTCAGGCGGTTGGCCAGCACGCAGCCGGCCGACCCCGCGCCCACGATGATGTAGTCGTATGTCTCCATAAGCTCTTCTTATCAAGTCGCGGATCCGAATCGGACGCCGGCGCGGTGAGCCGCCCCGGCTACGACGTTGGACGCGCGCCGGGAATCTGGCAAGACTCTGGCGCAGGACGGGGCGGCTGTCCAATGAAATGTTGAAAAGGGGATTATTAGCGTCTCTAATAATGCTCGGCAGTTTCCACGCTTGGTCGGGTGTGGGTGGGTGTCAGACACCCCTGATTTTGTAGGACTGAATGAGGTGTCTGACACCACCGGTTTTGTAGGACGAAATGAGGTGTCTGACACCCTCCAACGCGATTTCCGGGAGCATCCATGGACCTGAAGCACATCCGCACGTTTGCCGCCGTCGCGCGCGAAGGTAATTTGACGCGCGCGGCCGAGCATCTGCATTTGACGCAGCCTGCGCTCAGCCTGCAGCTCAAAAATTTTCAGGAGTCGCTGGACCTGACGCTGTTTGCGCGGACGGCGCAAGGGTTGGCGCCTAACGCGGATGGGCGGGCGTTGTTGCCTTCGGCGCAAAGGGTGCTGGACGCGCTGGATGACTTTCAGCGCGCCATCGGCGCGTTGCGCGATACGGTGCAGGGCGAATTGCGCATCGGGACGATCCTGGACCCGGAATTCCTGAGGCTGGGCGCCACGCTGCAGTATCTGGTCGAACACTACCCGAAGATCCGCCCCACCCTGCGGCACGGCATGTCGGGATCGGTCGGCCGGCAAGTGCGCGCCGGAGAATTGGACGTGGGGTTCTTTTTGGGGCCACACGCCCGGGACGGCAGCCAGCCCTCGGGCCTGCACGCCCAACCGCTTGCTTCCTTTTCCTATTACGTCGTCGCCCCGAAAAGCTGGAGCGCGCAGGTCGCGGGACGGGGCTGGGCGGAAATCGCGGCGCTGCCGTGGATCTGGACCCCGCCGGATTCGGTCCACCACCGCCTGCTGTCCGACAAGTTCGACGCCCTGGGCATTACGCCGCACGCGGTGGCCGAGGTCGATCAAGAGGCTTCGATGCTGGATCTGGTGCGCTCGGGCGTGGGCCTGTCCCTCGCGCGCGACGCCATCGCGCTGCGCGAATCGCAATCCAGCGGCCTGCAACTCGTGAAAGGCCTGTCGATCCAGGCAGAGCTGTCCTTCATCACCCAGGCGGCGCGGCGCGACGATCCGCTCGTCGCTGCCGCCTTTGCCGCGGTGCAGGCGGCATTCGCCTGATTCGGCTGTCGGCCGCCGCACGTCCCGACGGCCAATCATGCTGCGCTGCGCCAAACGGGTGCAGGGCGCACACGGATATGCACCGATACGAAGCATGCGCGCGGATCCGCGCGGATCGGCCGCTGCCCCTCATCGCGCCGTCGCACCGCCCTCCTTCCCTATGAATCGCAAGGGAATTTCCCCCGACACATCGCGCCTCGACATACCTGGCATGGACTTTGCTTAATTGCCTATGTGCGGGTGCAAACCCGGCAAGACAACGTGAGCAGTACCGGCAATGGCGCCCCGACCGAAAGGTCCAGGGCGCCGTTTGTCTTTTGAAACCGAAAATCCAAGCCTGGGGAAATCCCATGAATGCAGCGGCCACCTCCGATTCCTTGCAGACGCTGATTGTCATCGGCAACGGCATGGTGGGCCATCATTGCGTCGAGCAATTGATCGCCCGCGGCGCCCTCGAGCGCTATCGCATCACCATCTTTGGCGAAGAAACCCGCCGCGCCTATGACCGCGTCCATCTGTCCGAGTACCTGAACGGGCGCGACGCCGAGTCGATGGCGCTGGGCGAGGCCTCGCTGTATGAGCAGGACGGCGTGACGCTGCGACTGGGCGAGCCCGTGCTGGACATCGACAGCCACGCCCGGGAAGTCATCACCGCTAATGGCCGCTTCGCCTACGACAAGCTGGTGCTGGCGACGGGCTCCTATCCCTTCGTGCCGCCCATCGCGGGCGCCGAGGGCAATTCGCGCCTGGTGTACCGCAGCATCGACGACCTGGACCTGATCCGCGAAGCCGCCAGCGGCGCGCGGCGCGGCGTGGTCGTGGGCGGCGGCCTGTTGGGGCTGGAAGCCGCCAATGCGCTCAAATCCCTGAACCTGGAAGCCCACGTGGTCGAATTCGCGCCACGCCTGATGCCGGTGCAATTGGACGAGGCCGGCGGCGCGGCGCTGAAGGCGCGCATCGAGGCGCTGGGCGTGGGCGTGCACCTGTCGCGCGCCACGCAAGACATCAAGCCGGGCACGCAATACCGCTACCGCATGCGCTTTGCCGAAGGCGCCCCGCTGGAAACCGACCTGATCGTGTTCTCGGCAGGGATCCGTCCGCAGGTGTTCCTGGCGCGCAAGGCCGGGCTGGCGCTGGCCGAGCGTGGCGGCGTCGCCATCGACGACCGCTGCCGCAGCAGCGACGAACACATCTACGCCATCGGCGAATGCGCGTCGTGGAACGGCACGGTATTCGGTCTGGTTGCCCCCGGCTACCAGATGGCCCGCATCGTCGCGGCCGAGCTATGCGGCGCGCCGGAACAGGCGTTTTCGGGCGCGGACATGTCCACGAAGCTCAAGCTGTTGGGCGTGGACGTGGGGTCGATTGGCGACGCGCACGGCGCCACGCCCGGCTCGCGCAGCTACCGTTTCATCGATGAGGCCGGCTCCAGCTACCGCCGCCTGGTGATCTCCGAGGACGGCAAGCGTGTCCTGGGCGCGGTCCTGGTGGGCGACAACAGCTACTACGACACGCTGCTGCAATACGCGCAGAACGGCATCGCACCGCCCGCGGATCCGTCCAGCCTGATCCTGCCGCAAGGCCAGGCCGCGCCGCTGCTGGGCGTGGACGCCCTGCCCGCCACCGCCACGATCTGCTCCTGCCACAACGTCAGCAAGGGCGCCGTCTGCGACGCCATCGACGGCGGCTGTACGGACCTGGCGGGCGTCAAGGCCTGCACCAAGGCGGCCTCGGGCTGCGGCGGCTGCGCGGGCCTGCTCAAGCAGGTGGTCGAACACGAACTGGCCAGCCGCGGCGTCGTGGTGGACAAGAGCCTGTGCGAGCACTTTGCCTACACCCGCCAGGAGCTGTACGCGATCGTGCGCGTGAGCGGCGCCGAGACCTTCGAAGAAATCCTGGCCAGCCACGGCCGTGGTCACGTCGGCTGCGAGATCTGCAAGCCCGCCATCGGCTCGATCCTCGCGTCCTGCTGGAACCGCCCCATCCAGGACCCGCACCTGGTGCCGCTGCAGGACACCAACGACACCTTCATGGCCAACATGCAGAAGAACGGCACCTATTCGGTCGTGCCGCGCATGCCGGCCGGCGAAGTCACGCCGGACGGCCTGATCGCCGTCGGCATGGTCGCCAAGAAATACAACCTGTACGTCAAGGTGACGGGCGGCCAGCGCATCGACCTGTTCGGCGCACAACTGCACGAGCTGCCCGGCATCTGGTCGGAACTCATCGCCGCCGGCTTCGAGACGGGCCACGCCTACGGCAAGTCCACCCGCACCGTGAAGTCCTGCGTCGGCAGCACCTGGTGCCGCTTCGGCGTGCAGGACAGCGTGAAGATGGCGCTGGACATCGAGCACCGCTACAAAGGCCTGCGCGCCCCGCACAAGCTGAAGTTCGCCGTGTCCGGCTGCACCCGCGAATGCGCCGAGGCGCAAAGCAAGGACATCGGCGTCATCGCCACCGAGAACGGCTGGAACCTGTACGTGTGCGGCAACGGCGGCATGCGTCCGCGCCATGCCGAGCTCTTTGCCACCGACCTGGACGACGCCACCCTCATCCGCTACATCGACCGCGTGCTGATGTTCTACATCCGCACAGCCGACAAGCTGCAGCGCACGTCGGTGTGGCGCGAATCGCTGGAAGGCGGCCTGGACTATCTGAAGGCGGTCGTCATCGACGACAGCCTGGGCCTGGGCGCCGAGCTTGAAGCGCAGATGCAACTGGTGGTGGACCGCTACGAATGCGAATGGGCCAACGCCCTCAGCGACCCTGAAAAGCTCAAGCGCTTCCGCACCTTCGTCAACGACAGCCAGGGCGACCCCGACATCCAGTTCGTTCAGGAACGCGGCCAGCCCCGTCCGGCCCCGGCGCGCGCCGCCCAGCGCGTCATCCCGATTGCCGAGGAGATCGTCTGATGGCCGCCCTGCCCAACACCCACCCCGCCTGGCGCCACGCGTGCAACCGCCAGGACCTCGTCGCCAACTCCGGCGTCGTCGCCCTGGTCGACGGCGCGCAGGTCGCGCTGTTCTACCTGCCCGACGCCGCGGGCCAGACCTTGTACGCCGTGTCGAACCGCGATCCGAAGTCCGGCGCCAACGTCATCGGCCGTGGAATCGTGGGCCAGCTGGCCGGTGACCTGGTGGTGGCGTCTCCGCTCTACAAGCAGCACTTCCGGCTGGCGGACGGCAGCTGCGTGCAATTTCCCGAGCAGCGCCTGCAGACCTGGCAGGTGCGCTTGAACGGCGACGCGGTCGAAATCGCCTGACGGCCGCCGCAAACGTATTCATCACATCAGCACAGCAACAGGAAACATCATGTCCTACCTCGCTCCCTCCGAGTTCGTCACCAAGATGGTGGATGCCGGCGAATCGAAGCTCTACATGGCAACCCGCGACGTCCTGATCCGCGCCTTCATGGCCGGCGCCATCCTCGCGATTGCCGCGGTATTCGCCGTCACCGTCACGGTGCAGACCGGCTCGCCCATCCTGGGCGCCGCGCTCTTTCCCGTCGGGTTCTGCATCCTGTACCTGATGGGCTTCGACCTCCTGACGGGCGTATTCGTGCTGACCCCGCTGGCGCTCTTTGACAAGCGGCCCGGCGTCACGATGGGCGGCATCCTCAAGCACTGGGGCAAGGTCTTCGTGGGCAACTTCCTGGGCGCGCTGACCGTCGCCGTACTGATGGCCATCGTCTTCACGTACGGCTTTTCGGTGCCGCCCAACAAGGTCGGCCAGGTCATCTCGCACATCGGCGAAGACCGCACGCTGGGCTACAAGGAATACGGTGCAGGCGGCATGCTGACCATCTTCATCCGCGGCGTGCTGTGCAACTGGATGGTGTCGCTGGGCGTCGTGGGCGCCATGATCTCGACCACCGTCAGCGGCAAGGTCATCGCCATGTGGATGCCCGTCATGCTGTTCTTCGCGATGGGCTTCGAGCACTCCATCGTCAACATGTTCCTGTTCCCGTCGGCCATGATCATGGGCGGCAATTTCTCGATCATGGACTACATGATCTGGAACGAAATCCCGGTGGTGCTGGGCAACCTGATCGGCGGCATCTCGCTGACGGGCCTGACGCTCTACACCACGCACATGAAGACCGCGCCCAAGCGCCGCTTCAACTGATCGCTTCAGCATGGACGGCTACTCTCCCGGCGCGCCCGCCGCCTCGCTGAAAGTGGCGGTGGGCCAGCACACCGATCCCGGCGTCAAGTCCGTCAACCAGGACTTTCACGGGCTGTGCGTGCCGGGCGAGCCGCTGCTGGGCGCCAAGGGCATCGCCATCGCGCTGGCCGACGGAATCAGCAGCAGCAACGTCAGTCACATCGCCAGCGAGACGGCGGTGGCCAGCTTTCTGGAAGACTATTACTGCACGCCCGAGACCTGGTCCGTGAAGAAGTCGGCCCAGAAGGTGCTCAGCGCGGCCAACGCCTGGTTGCATTCGCAAAGCCGCCAGCGCCATGGGCAGGACCAGGACAGCGGCTACGTCTGCACGCTGACCGTGATGGTGCTCAAGGGCGCCACCGCGCACATCCTGCATATCGGCGACGCGCGCATCTATCGCCTGCGGGACGGCGCGATCGAGCAGCTGACCGAGGATCACCGCGTCTGGGTCGCCCACGACAAAAGTTACCTGGGCCGCGCGCTGGGCCTGGCGCCGCATCTGGAAATCGACTATCACACCCAGGCCGTGGAACCGGGCGACGTGTTCCTGCTGGCGACCGATGGCGTGTACGAGCATGTCGGCGACGACGATCTGCGCGAGGCCGTGGCCGCCAACGCCAGCGATCTGGACGCCGCCGCGCGCGCATTGGTCGCGCTGGCGCTTGCCCGCGGCAGCGACGACAACCTGACCATGCAAATCGTGCGCGTCGACGCCCTGCCCGCGCGCCAGGCCACTGAGATGGCGCAGTATTCCGGAAGCCTGCCGTGTCCGCCGTTGCTGGACGTGGGGCAGACGTTCGAAGGCTTTCGCATCACGGACGAGCTGCGCGCCAGCAGCCGCAGCCACGTTTACCTGGCCGAAGACCTCGACAGCGGCGACACCGTCGTCATCAAGATCCCGTCCTTGGACCTGCGGCACGACCCCGCCTATCTGGAACGCCTCTTGACCGAGGAATGGCTGGCGCGCCGCATCGACAGCCGCCACGTCGTGCGCGCCTGGCCGCGCACGCGGCAGCGCCGCTCGCTCTACACCGTCAGCGAATACATCGAAGGCCGCACGCTGACGCAATGGATGGCGGCCAATCCGCGTCCGGCGCTGGAACCGGCAATCGCCATCATCGAGCAGATCGCACGCGGCCTGCAGGCGTTTCACCGGCTGGAGATCGTGCATCAGGATCTGCGGCCGGACAACATCCTGATCACGCCCGACGGCACGGCAAAGATCATCGATCTGGGCTCGGCCCGCACGGCCGGCATCCAGGAACTGGGCGCCGATGGCGACGACGCCATGCCGGTGCTGGGCACCGCCCAATATGCGGCGCCCGAGTACTTCCTCGGCGAAGCCGGCACGACGCGGTCCGACATCTATTCGCTGGCCGCGATCCTGTACCAGATGCTGTCCGGCCGCCTGCCCTACGGCGCCGAGGTGGCGCGCTCGCGCAGCCGCGCCGCGCAACTACGGCTGACCTACGTGTCGGTGCTGGACCGGGAACGCGAAATCCCGGCGTGGATCGACAGCGTGCTCAGCCGGGCCCTGCATCCCGACCCGCAGCACCGCACGCCCGAGCTGTCCGAGTTCACGCACGCGCTGCGCAATCCGCCCGACGTGCGCGGCGGCGAACGCCTGCCCCTCTTGGAACGCAATCCGGTGGCTTTCTGGAAAGGCCTGAGCCTGATCCTGGTCATCGTGATCGTGGTCCAGGCCCTGACCTCCTGAAACGAGACGACCATGCCCGCCACGAATCCCACCGTGTCCCTGATCGGCGCCGGCCCCGGCGATCCCGAGCTGCTGACCTTGAAAGCCGTCAAGGCGCTTGCCCGGGCCGACGTGGTCCTGGTCGACGACCTGGTCAACCCGGAGATCCTGCAGCACTGCCCCAACGCCCGCATCGTGCGCGTGGGCAAGCGCGGGGGCTGCCGCTCCACGCCGCAGGACTTCATCCAGCGCCTGATGCTTCGCTACGCCCGCCAGGGCCTGCGCGTGGCGCGGCTCAAGGGTGGCGATCCCTGCATCTTTGGCCGTGGCGGCGAGGAAGCGCAGTGGCTCAGCGACCACGGCGTGGCCTGCGAAATCGTGAACGGCATCACCGCCGGGCTGGCCGCGGCAACGTCTGCCGGGATCCCGCTGACGCAGCGTGGCATGGCCCAGGGCGTTACACTCATCACCGCGCATTCGCAGGACGGCGCAACGCCCGACTGGTCCGGCTTGGCACGCAGCGGCACGACGCTGGTGGTCTACATGGGCGTGGCAAAGGTGCACGACATGACCGCCCAGTTGCTGGCCGCCGGCATGGCGCCGGACACGCCGGTAGCGATGATCGAGCGCGCGTCGCTTCCCGGCCAGCGGGTCTGTCCGTCGACGCTGGCCAGCATGGCGTCCGATGCCCAGACCTTCCGGTTGCGCAGCCCTGCCGTGCTGGTCATCGGCGAAGTTGCCGCCTGCCGGATGTTCGGCGTGCTGGACGACGCGGGCGGCGTGCTTGCGCCGCAACGCCGGACGGCCTGATTTCCGCGAACACACCGCGCCTCACCCCATAGAGATACCGATGGCCGAACGCCACATGCCGCCCCCGCTGCGCTTCCTGCTCGCCGCCCGCCGCAGCGAGCTTCAGGGACTGGAAGTCCTGGCTGCCACCTGCGACCTGGTGCTGCGCATCAGCGCGCTGGTGCACGCGCTGCAAAAGGAGCGCGGCTACTCCAACCTGACCCTGAGCAGCGCCGCGGACCGGCTGCAGCCGGTGCTGGCCGGCCTGTCGAGCGACGCGCAGGCCGTGGAAGCCGGCGTACGTGCATTTCTCGATGGACTGGAATCCGACCCCGCGGCCGGCAGCGGCCGGGCACGCCTGCTCAATTGCATCGCCTACGCCCTCTTCCGGCTGGACGAGCTGCCGGCCTTGCGCCGCGAGGTCCGCGACCGGCGCGTGGCGGTGGAAGACGCCGATACCCGATTCACCCAGGTGATCGGCAGCCTGCTTGCAGTGGTCTTCGAAGCCGCCGACTCTTCACTCGATCCGGATGTCACGCGCCTATTGGTGGCGCTGCTGAATTTCATGCAAGGCAAGGAACTGAGCGGCCAGGAGCGCGCCTGCGGCGTCATGGGCTTTACGGCCGGCTGGTTCGACGACGCCCGCAAGGCGCGCATGCTGGGCCTCGCGGCCAACCAGGCCCGCAGCTTCGGCGTCTACACGCAGTATGTGCAGGGCGCGCCACTGCAGGCGTGGGACCAGGTCCAGCAGCAGGCGCAACCCGTGCAACGCATGCGCGACATGGCGCAGCACACGTCGGACGCGCAGCGCGTCGACAGCGGCCTGGCCGAGTTGTGGTTTGACCTGTGCACCGCGCGCATCGACGCCATGCGCAACGTTGAAACCCAATTGGCGCAGGAACTGGCGCAGCAGTGCGCCCGGCGCATCGCCGACACCCGCCAGGAACTGGACGACCGCCGCCTCCTGCTCAGCCGCTACACCGATCATGCCAGCGGCCGCGTCCCCAGCATGGTGTTCAGCGTGCAGAGCCGCATCCTGGACGTGCCGCCCGAGGACGGCGTGGGCGGCGAGCTGGAACGGTCGATTCTGGACATGATGCGCGAGCAGACGATGCGCATGCAGCAGGCCGACGATGCGCTGACCAGCGTGCGTGGCGCGCTGGACGACAGGAAACGCATCGACCGCGCCAAGCTGCTGTTGATCAGCCGCTACGGCCTGACCGAGCAGGCGGCGCACGAACGCCTGCAACGCGCGGCGATGGACGGCGGCCTGTCGCTGGCGGACGTGGCGCGGCAGATCATCGCGCAGCTGGGCGGCAACTGAACCCTTCCCCTAGCGGAACACGCGCTGGACCAGGCTGACGACGGCCGCCACCAGCGCCACGCCCGCCACGATTCGGAAATGATCCAGGCTGGCCAGCAGCACCGACTGCTGGTCCAGCAGTTGCGCGATCTGCGCCGTGGCAAGCTGCCGCGCCTGTGCCGGCCCCGCCGCCGCGGTGAAATAGGCGGTCAGCTGCGCCATCGCCGCCTCGAACTGCGCATTGCCCGTCGCAATGCTTTCCCGCAGCACCGTGTAGTGCCGCGACGTGAACCACTGCTGCCCGATGGTGGCCAGCATGATCCCCAGCGCCTGGCCGACCTGCGCCAGCATGTTCTTGACCTGCTGCGCATGAGCGAACACTGCCGGGTCGCCCGTCAGGCCCGTAAAGGTCTGCATCGCGGTCGTGGGCATGAGGGTCATGATGAACATGCCGTAGCAGGCCAGCGCGGGAAACACGTCGGTCCACATGTTGGCCGTGGGCGTCAAGCGTGACATCCACACCCCGAACGCCGCCAGCGCCAGGAAGCCGGTCACGAAGAACTTGCGCGGCGAGGGCCAGCGCGGCAGCAATTGCGACATCACGGCCCAGGTCAGCACGCCCGCCCCCAATCCCAGCGCAAAGAGTTTGCCCGCGGTGACCCAGGCCTGCCCCAGCGCACGCTGCAGCATCACCGGCACCAGGTAGCCATTGGCCCCGAGCATCACATAGCAGACCGTGAAGAGCGCCAGTCCGCAGAGGAACCGCGCTTCGTTCATGCCGCCCAGCCGGAGCAACGGCGCGCCGTTGCGCGTTTCCGACCACACGAAGTAACCCAGCGCGGCTACCCCCGCCGCCGCCGACAGCGCCAGGAGACTGCCGTGGCTGAAGAAGTCGTAATAGGCGCGCTGCAACGCATGCAGCACCAGGAAGCTGCCCGCGCCCAGCGCGGCGATCGGCAGCAGGCGCACGTTGCCGGCCAGGACAGATCCCGCCTCACGTCCCGGCATGGCCAGCAAGACAGGCGCCATCGCCAGCACCGACAACGCCGCGATCAGCCAGAACATCAACGGCCAGCCATCGTGCTCGACCGCCATCGCGGCCAGCCAGGGCGCCAGCGCGGTCCCCAGGCACAGACCGGTCGCCAAGGCCTTGATGCCCAGGAAGCGCGCGGGGCTGGGGGGAATCAGGTTGACGGTCAGCCGGGACGAGGTAAGCATCGCTGCGCAGCCCAGCGCCATCAACACGCGCCCCAACAGGAATTGCGCCGGGTCCTGCGCCAGCGCGCAGACCGCCGCGCCCATGCCGGCGGCGGCCAGCGAGGCCAGCAGGTAGGCGCGCAAGCCCAGCCGATGCGTAAGCCAGCCCTGCAACGCGATCATCATGACCGCCACGCAGGCGTAGATGAGCGCGATGTGGGTGTATTCCTCGGGGCTGGCGCCGATTTCTCCCATGATGGGCGCTGCGCCAAAGGTGGCCATGCCGTTCTGCAGGAAGTCGATGAACGTCAGCGCGCCGATGACGAGGAGCAGCGGGACGGAAGGCTTGGGGTGGGACATGGTTCACAGCCCAGGCTGTATATGCCTAGGCAGATAAATGGATAAAAAAAAGCGCCCGGCAAATTACGCCGGCCGCGCGTTGATCAGGATTCGGGATAGCAGCTTGTGCAGCACTTGCGCCTCTGCCTCGGAAAAGCCGTCCAGCAGCCGGCGAAACGCAACTTCGGTGGCTTGGCGCGCCTGCGGAAAAGCCGCCTTGCCCTGTTCGGTGAGCTCGATCAGCGAACTGCGGCGGTCGGCTTCGTTTTCGACCCGGCGAATGAAGCCCTTGGCCACGATCCGATCCAGCAATCGGGTCATGGCGCCCGAGTCATAGGAAAGCACCCGGCAGAAGTCGCTGAGCGTGCGTCCCCACCCCTTGACGATGCAATTGAGCACGACGTACTGCTGCACGGTGATCTGCAATGGGGCCAGATCGCGGTCCAGTGCGTCCAGAATGCCGTTGCGCACCGACGTCACCAGAAATCCCAGTTCGCCGGTGCACAGTTCGTCCAGCACAGAAGGAGTTGCGTTGCTCATGATGGCCCTGGCGCGCCGCCGTCGATATCAATGACGGGATATTAGCTGCCTAGGCAGCTACATAGCAAGCGGAATCTGGCGATGCGTGGCGAATGCTGCACTATCCGATTCCGATCCGCCGCGCGCCCTCGCGGAACAGCGCCTGCGTGTCGGGCGCCAGCCGGAATGACGCCAGGAAGTCGTCGACCCGGTAGGTCGCCTGCGCCTTGCGGATGGCGGGCAGAAACACCAGCGCCTCGTCGGTGCGGCCGGCCAGCGACAGGCAACACGCGGCAATCGCCAGGATGTGCACGTGCGCGTTGGGGCGCGCGGCCGCCTTGATCGCCCATCCGGCCGCCTCCTCGATCCGGCCCAGCCGCACCAGCGCCAGTGCGCGCACGGCCAGCATGCCGAACAGCAGCGGATCGAAAGGGCTCAAGTGGCGCGAGTGATCGGATGCGCCGATGGCGGCTTGCGCGTCGCCCATCTGGCAGTCGACAAAGCCCAGCGTGTAATGGCCCAGCGCGAAGTTCGGGCTGAGGTCCACGGCGATCCGCAGTTCGCTGACCGACTGATCCTGGCTGCCGCGCAGCCACAGCGCCCGCCCCATCGCCCAATGCGCCGCGGGATCGCGGTCATCGGCGATCAGGCTCTGGCCGGCGGTTTCGAACGCCCGGTCGATGGCATCGCCCTGCTCGTCCCAACGCTGGAACGCGGTCTGCCAATGCGTGAACGACAAGCCCGCATAGGCCCGCGAAAACGTCGGATCCAGCCGCACCGCCATCTCGAAGAAATGCCGGGCCTGCTCATTGTCGGTACGGTTGAACCGGTACATATGCCACAGGCCGCGGTGATGCGCCTGCCACGCGTCCAGCGAACCGGGCGGCGTCAGGATCGCGCGGTTGCGCTCGGCCGCCTCGATCTCGATGTCGACAGACGCCACGATCCGGTTGCCGATCTCGTCCAGCGCCAGCAAGGCGTCATCGAACGGGTGATCCAGGACATCGGCCCAGACGATACGCGCCGTGCGTGAATCGACCAGTTGCACGTCCACGGCAAGGCGCTGACCGTGGCGCCGCAGCGAGCCGCTGACGACATAATCCACGTTGAGCGTGCGGCCCGCTTCCTCCGGTCCGACGCTGCGCTGATCCAGCGCAAACACGGTGCCCTGCGCAATGACGAACAGGCTGCGCAGCTTTGCCAGCCGCGCGATAACGTCAAAGGCCAGGCCGTCCGCCAATCCGCCCCGTACACCGGCCTGCGCGGACCGGTCCACGAACGGCATGACCGCGATGGATGCCCGTCCGCGCCGGTCCGGCGGGAGCTCGGAAAGGCGGGAAAGCAGAGCCGCTTCAGGCGTCGGCTGGAACGGCGGGTCGGCCGTGATCTGCGCGCCTGTCTCGGCCGTGATCGTCGCCCCCGCCGCTCCAGGCCGCGGCGCCACCGCAAAAGCCGGATCCAGCGCTTGACCCAAGCCCTGCCCCAACGCCTGCACGCCGCCCGCCCGCCGGGCGCGCACGTCACGCCACGCCTCGCGCAGCGGCCGCCCATCCAGCCCCTCGGCCTCAAACGCGCGCACGGCCGCAGCCAGATGTTCCTCGCCCTCGCGCCACTGTCCGCGCAGGCCCAGCGCGTCCAGCATCAGTTCATGCGCCTGCGCATCGAACGGCGCCAATTGCAGCCACTTGTCCAGGCAGGCGAAGCGTTCTTCCGCGCCCGCCGGCAGGCTTGCGGCCTGGTGCGCCAGCACGGCCGCATGGCACGCCCGCAGGCGCCGCCGCTGCGCGGTCTGCCAGCTATGGAAGAACGGACTGCGGCCGATCTCAAGCCCTTCCAGGAAATCGCCCTGGAACAGCGCCAACAGAGCGCGCAGCCTGTCGGGACCCGCCTTGTCGATGCCGTCCTGCATCGCCGCGCCGATGTCCAGGACATCCACGCGGCAATCGGACAGGTCGAGGCGCACCGCGTCCTGCACCGTCTCGACCCGGCGGCGGCCCGGCTCATCCAGCAGGCCGCGCGCCTTGCTCAGGCACCAGCGCAGCTCACCGCGCGGATCGTTCGGAACATCCCACAGCAATTCGCACAGGTGCGCTCGCATCACGGCGTTCGGGGCCAGCGCCAGGTAGGCGATCAGCGCCCGCAGCTTGCGCGACGGCGGCAACGCCAGCGGCGCGCCCCCGCGGCTGATCGCCAGCGGTCCCAGCATGCGCACGTGGATGCCCGCGCCGGCCGAATCAACGGCAGATTCCACGCCCGCTACCACGCTCGCCTCCACGCCTGGTTTTTATCGTTGTTTCCGGGGCGCACGGCACGCGAATTCCTTCTCGGCGCTGGTTGCACTACCCCGGCGCGCTGGCAATGGATGCTGTCGCGCACCCCACGCAATAACGGAGAGTCACCATGTCCATTTCCTCCCTTGCCACCAGTGACGTGCGCGAAACCGCACAGCCCGACCTGGCCGCCTTGAAGACCCGCCAGCAGGGCACCTGGTCCTCCGGGGACTACGCCGTCGTCGGCACCACGCTGCAGATCGTAGGAGAACAGCTTTGCGAAGCCCTTGATGTCCGCGCCGGGCAGAAGGTGCTGGACGTTGCCGCCGGCAACGGCAATGCCACGCTGGCCGCCGCCCGCCGCTGGTGCGACGTCACGTCGACCGACTACGTGCCCGCGCTGCTCAGCCGCGGCCGCGAGCGCGCCGCCGCGGAACGCCTGAAGATCGAATTCCAGGAGGCCGACGCCGAGGCGCTCCCCTTCCCCGACGCGGCGTTCGACGTCGTCATGTCGACCTTCGGGGTGATGTTCACGGCCGACCAGGACAAGGCCGCGTCCGAACTGATGCGCGTGTGCAAGCACGGCGGCAAGATCGGCCTGGCCAACTGGACGCCCGACGGCTTCATCGGCCAGATCTTCAAGACCATCGGCAAGCACCTGCCCCCGCCCGCCGGCGTCAAGTCGCCCGCGCTGTGGGGCACCAAGGCGCGCATCGAAGAGATGTTCGGATCGCAAGCCGCGTCGATTCAGTGCGAACCGCGCCACTTCGTGTTCCGCTACCGCTCGCCCGAGCACTGGATGCAGGTCTTCAAGACCTACTACGGCCCGCTGCTCAAGGCCTTCGGCGCGCTGGAACCCGCGGCGCAGACGGCGCTGACCGCCGATATCACCGCGCAGATCGAACGTTTCAACCGCTCCGGCGATTCGGCGGTCGTGGTGCCCAGCGAGTACATGGAAATCGTGATCACCCGCCGGTGATCGCGCGGCAGACACCGCATCGCAAGCGGCGGGATCGGCCTGGCGGTCGGCTGTGTGGTCCATGGCGCAGCGCCTTCACGGCCGTCCGCCGGCAAGCGCCGGGCAACCGTTGTAGAGGAACCATCCGTTGAAGTAGGCAGCGGCGTGCCCCGCCGCTGCCGCACTGGGTGCGAGCCCATAGCCGAAATAATACGCCCGCCCCTACCCCTACGGCAGGTTCTCCCGGAATATCACCTGGCTGCGCGCCAATTCCACCCCATTCATCGCGCTGCGCTTATCCCGCAGATTGCTGAAAATGCGCACGCAGCTCATCAGCGCTTCCATCGGGCTTTGCGTGATCACGGCGTCCATCGTGCCGTCGATCAGCAGCGAACGCGTGTCGGGCGTCAGTCCATGCCCGATGAAAACAACCCGGTGCTGCTGCCCTGCTTCTTTCAGCGCGCGGGCCACACCATCTGACGCGCCGCCGATGTTGTAAATCCCGGCAAGCTGCGGATACTGCTCCAGCAACTGCCGCGTCTGTTCGTAGTTGCGCTGCGCGTCGTCATAGCCTTCGCGCAAGTCCACCACCTGCATGGCTTGGAATTGTTCGGCGTAGAGCTGCAGAAATCCGCTTTCCCGCTCTTCATGGGCGCGGTAATGCCGCGACCCCGCGATCAGCGCCACATGCGCCGCGCGCATCCCGATAAAGCGCGCGATCAGATAGCCGGCCGTGCGCCCGGCGGCCCGGTTGTCCAACCCCACGTAAGCCGTGCGCGCACTGTTGGCGATGTCCGAGATCAGCGTCACAGTCGGCACGCCCTGCTGCGCCAGCGCATTCACGGCCTCGCGCACCACGGGGTGCTCCAGCGCCATGAACGCAATTCCGTCGGCCCGCTTGCCGTGTTTGGCCAGCGCCTGCGCCAGCGCATCGGGATTGAAGCTTTCCACGTACTCGACATGGCACTTGGCGTTCAGCGGCGCAAAGTGCTCGTGCGCAAAGTTGACGGTATCGCCCAGCATGCGCAGATAGCGATTGCTGCCGCGCGGCAGCAGGAACACCAGCCGCATCGGCTCGGGCGCGGGGGCCGCGTACGCCTCGTCGTCCGGCAGGTAATCCAGTTCGATGGCGGCCTTGAAGACCTTTTGCGCCGTGGCCGGGCGCACGCCAGGCCGGCGATTGAGCACGCGATCGGCCGTGGCCGTCGACACGCCCGCGCGGGCAGCCACGTCCGCCAGCTTGGCGAGTCCACGAGAGGAGGCGCTTCTATTCACATCAAAAACCATCATGAATAAGATTTGACGATGATAGCGCCTATTCACTATTGTCCACAGTGCCGCAGGGCTAAGGCGGTTTTGTGGCACATCAAAAAACATCATAAGCAAGACAACGGAGACAACCATGAAGCTGCTTACTCGCCGCAGTGCCCTGCGCCGCCTTTGCGCGGTTCCCGCCCTCGCCGGCACCGGCTTTCCGCTGATCGCCCGCGCTGCCGATTTCTCGCTTAAGTACGGCAACAACCTGCCGGTGACGCATCCGCTGAACATCCGTGCCCAGGAAGCGGCCGAACGCATCCTCAAGGAAAGCAACGGCCGCGTCGACATCAAGATCTTCCCGAACAACCAGCTTGGCGGCGACACCGACATGCTTGCTCAGGTGCGTTCCGGCGGCATCGACTTCTTCACGCCGTCCGCCCTGGTGATCGCCACGCTGGTGCCGGTGGCCGCCATCAACGCCGTCGGCTTCGCGTTCAAGGACTACGACCAGGTCTGGAACGCCATGGACGGCGCGCTGGGCGCCCACGTGCGCGCCGCCATCGCGCAGCGCAAGCTCTACGCCTTTGAAAAGATGTGGGACAACGGCTTCCGCCAGACCACCAGCAGCAAGGGTCCGGTCAACACGGCCGCCGACATGGACGGCCTGAAGATCCGCGTGCCGGTGAGCTCGCTGCCGATCTCCATGTTCAAGGGCCTGGGCGCCGCGCCCGCCAGCCTGCAGTTCAGCGAGGTCTACTCGTCGCTGCAGACCAAGGTGGTGGACGCGCAGGAAAACCCCCTGCCCATCATCCAGGTCGCCAAGCTGTACGAAGTGCAGAAGTACTGCTCGCTGACCAAGCACATCTGGGACGGCTACTGGTTCATCGCCAACGGCCGCATGTGGGAAGGCCTGCCCGCCGACCTGAAGACGGTGGTGGCGCGTGGCATCAACGAAGCCGGCCTGGCCCAGCGCGAAGACATCAAGAAGCTCAACGCCTCGGTGCAGGCAGACCTGGAATCCAAGGGCCTGGTGTTCAACCAGCCGTCCGCCGACAGCTTCCGCGAACAGCTGCGCACTGCCGGCTTCTACAAGGAATGGCAAGGCCGGTTCGGCAATGAGGCCTGGGGCCTCCTGGAGCAGTCCGTCGGCAAGCTGGCCTGAGGTCGCGCGCCATGTCCTCCCTGTCCGCTCCCCACGCCGCGGCGCCCGCGCTGCCGGCCAATCCCCTGCGCCGGGCGGCCGGCGCGCTCGACAGCGTGTTGGGCACCGTGGTCGAACACGTTGCCGCAGCCATCGTGCTGGTCGAGATCCTCGTCCTGTTTGCGGGCGTGGTGGCGCGCTACGCGTTCCACAGCCCGCTGGTCTGGTCCGACGAACTGGCGTCGATCCTGTTCCTCTGGCTGTCCATGCTGGGCGCCGTCGTGGCGTTGCGGCGCGGCGAGCACATGCGCATGACGGCGCTGGTGAACAACGTCAGCCCGGCGCGGCGCGCGCAGCTTGAAACCGCAGCGCTTGCCGCGTCGCTGGCGTTCCTGGTGCTGATCCTGGCGCCCGCCATCGAGTACGCGCATGAAGAACACTTCATCATCACGCCGGCGCTGGAACTGAGCAACGCGTGGCGTGCCTCGGCGATTCCGGTCGGCATGGGCCTGATGGGCATCATCGCGCTGCTGCGCCTCTTGCGCACGCAGCCGCTGCCGCAGGTGGCGATGGCGCTGGCTGGCGTGGCGGCGGTCGTGGGCCTGTTCTGGCTCGCGCAGCCCCTGTTCTCCGGACTGGGCAAGCTGAACCTGGTGATCTTCTTCGTAGGCATCGTCGCCGCCACCGTGTTCTCGGGCGTGCCGATCGCATTCTCGTTCGCGCTGGCCACCTTCTCGTACCTGGCGCTGACCACCAACACGCCGATGGTCGTCATGGTGGGCCGGCTGGACGAAGGCATGTCGCACCTGATGCTGCTCGCGGTGCCGCTGTTCATTTTCCTGGGCTCGCTCATCGAAATGACGGGCATGGCACGCGCCATGATCCAGTTCCTGGCCAGCCTGCTGGGCCACGTGCGCGGCGGGCTGTCCTACGTGCTGATCGGCGCCATGTATCTGGTGTCCGGCATCTCGGGCTCGAAGATCGCCGACATGGCGGCCATCGCGCCCGTGCTGTTCCCCGAAATGAAAAAGCGCGGCGCCAAGCCTGGCGATCTGGTCGCCCTGCTGTCCGCCACCGGCGCGCAGACCGAGACGATTCCGCCGTCCATCGTGCTCATCACCATCGGTTCGGTGACCGGCGTGTCGATCGCCGCGCTGTTCACGGGCGGCCTGCTGCCCGCCGTCGTGCTGGGCCTGGCCCTGTGCGGCGTGGTGTGGTGGCGCTACCGCAAGGAAGACCTGAGCCTCGTCCAGCGCTTCACCTTCAAGGAGATCGGCCGCTTCTTCATGATCGCGCTGCCCGCCGTGGCCCTGCCGTTCGTGATCCGCGCCGCCGTCGTCGAAGGCGTGGCGACCGCCACCGAGGTCTCCACCATCGGCATCGTGTACTCCGTCGTCGTGGGCCTTGTGATCTACCGCTGCTTCGACTGGGCGCGAGTCAAGCCCATGCTGATCGAGACCGCGTCCCTGTCCGGCGCCATCATGCTGATCGTGGGCTGCGCCACCGCCATGGCCTGGGCGCTGACGCAATCGGGCTTCTCGGGCGATCTCGCCAAGCTGATGGCAGGCATGCCCGGCGGCAGCTACGGCTTCCTGGCCGTCTCCATCGTGGCCTTCATCATCCTGGGCAGCGTGCTGGAAGGCATTCCCGCCATCGTGCTGTTCGGCCCGCTGCTGTTCCCGATCGCGGTGCAGGCCGGCGTGCATGAAGTTCATTACGCGATGGTTGTGATCTTCGCCATGGGCATCGGCCTGTTCGCACCGCCCTTCGGTGTCGGCTACTACGGCGCCTGCGCCATCAGCCGCGTCGATCCCAACGAAGGCATCCGGCCGATCTGGGGCTACATCGGCGCGCTGCTGATCGGCCTGATCGTCGTCGCCGCCTTCCCCTGGTTCTCCATCGGTTTCCTGTGACGCGGCGCGGCCCCTTGCGGGCCGCGCCCCTCCCGTCTCTCAGCCACCCTTTTATAAAGATCCAACATGAGTCGTTTCCTGGGCGAGATCCGCCAACTCGGTTATGTCGTGCACGACATCGAAGCCGCCATGGACTACTGGAGCACCAAGCTCGGCGTGGGTCCCTGGTACTACAACCCGCGCGTGCCCATCGTCAATTACCAATACGACGGCGAACGCCACGAGCCGCACAACTCCGTCGCCCTGGCCAACTCGGGCTATGTGCAGGTCGAGCTGATCCAGACCCGCAACGACGTGCCCTCCATGTACCGCGATTTCCTGCAAGCCGGCCG
Organism: Achromobacter sp. UBA4530; assembly: GCF_002388205.1. Classification (NCBI taxonomy): domain Bacteria; kingdom Pseudomonadati; phylum Pseudomonadota; class Betaproteobacteria; order Burkholderiales; family Alcaligenaceae; genus Achromobacter; species Achromobacter sp. UBA4530. The sequence goes on from NZ_DGMA01000008.1 coordinate 330,998, forward strand.
CACCGGCCTGCAGCACGTCGCCTACTGGACCGAAAGCTACGACGCTGACCTCGAGCGCCTGCTGGCGCAAGGCTTCAAGCCCAAGATGAGCGGCGAAGTCGGCGAAAAAGGCCGCTTCATTTACTTCGACACCGAATACCACCCCGGCACCGTCATCGAGCTCTCCGAAGTGGCCGGCCCCAAGGGCCGCCTCTTCGACCTGATCCGCGAAAGCTCGGTCAACTGGGACGGCAAGGACCCCGTCCGCGCCTTTCCCGACCTGAGCCGCCTCTGATACGCCCCTGCCGCACACCGCCACCATGAATTCCCAATCGTTTACCGCCACCTACCTGATTGAAACCCCCGTCGACCCCGCCAAGGTCGCGGAGGTCATGGCCGGCGAGCAGTCCTGCGGCACCTTCACCCGTGTGCAGGGCGAAACCGACGAGCTGCGCGCCCGCGCACGCGCCCGCATCGAATCCATCGAAACACTGAAAACGGTCGACTCGCCCAGCCTGCCCAATGCATATCTCGCGCGACAGCCGGGCGGCATGCCCGGCAAATTCCAGCGCGCACGGATTCGCATTGCATTTCCCGTCGCCAACGTGGGCGCCAACCTGCCCACGCTGGCCGCCACCGTCGGCGGCAATCTGTACGACCTGGGCGAAGTCACCGGCCTGCGGCTCGAAAGCATGGAGCTGCCCGCCAACTACCGCGCGCAGTTCGACCTCCCCCAGGTCGGCATCGCCGGCACGCGCGCGCTGACCGGCGTGGACAAGGGCCCGCTGGTCGGCACCATCATCAAGCCCAACGTCGGCCTCTCGCCCGAGCAGACCGCGCACCTGGTGGCGCAACTGTGCGCGGCCGGAGTGGACTTCATCAAGGACGACGAGGTGTGCGCCAACCCGGCCCACGCCCCGCTCGCCCAGCGCGTGGCCGCCGTAATGGCCGTGGTGCGCGCGCACCGCGAACGCACCGGCCGCAACGTGATGGTCGCGTTCAACATCACCGACGAAACCGATGCCATGCGCCGCCACGCCGAGCTGATCGAACGCGAAGGCGGCACTTGCGTCATGACCAGCCTGAACTGGTGCGGCTACTCCGCCATCCAGACCCTGCGCCGCAGCACGCCGCTGGCGTTGCATGGCCATCGCAATGGGTTCGGCGCGCTGTCTCGCCATCCGCTGCTGGGCATGGGATTTCAGGCGTATCAGACGCTGTGGCGGCTGGCGGGCGTGGACCATATGCATGTGCATGGGTTGCAAGGGAAATTCTCGCAGGAGGACAGCGAAGTCGTGGACTCGGCGCGCGATTGCCTGGCGTCGTTGACACCGGGAATCGACGACGCCGTCATGCCTGCTTTCTCGTCGGGTCAGTGGGCCGGCACGGTGCCCGCCACGTGGGCGGCCGTGCGCAGCGACGACCTGCTGTTCATGTCGGGCGGGGGCATTCTTGCGCATCCGGATGGCCCGGCGGCTGGGGTGCAAAGCATTCGTCAGGCGTGGCACGCCGTGCGCGACAACCAGCGGCTGGAAGACTACGCCCGCAACGCGCCTGAGTTGCAGCGCGCGCTGGAATTTTTTGGAAGCCGCGCATGATTGGCGGCACCGCGCCGCAGGTGTGCTGGTATGGCGACGACTTCACCGGCGCCACTGACACGCTCGCCGAGGTCGCGCGGGCGGGCCTGCGCAGCCTGCTGTTTTTGGGCGTGCCTTCTTCTGCGCAACTGGAACGGGCCGGGCCATTGGACGCCATCGGCATCGCCGGCGCCGCGCGTGGGATGGCGCCGGCGGAGATGGTCGAGGAACTGCGCGCGGTTGGCGCGTTCATGGCCAGCACCGGCGCGCGCGTGCTGCATTACAAGTGCTGTTCCACCTTCGACAGCGCGCCACACGTCGGCAGCATCGGCGTGGCGGTGCGGGAGCTGCGCCGGCATTTTGCGAATCCCATCGTGCCGATCGTTGGCGGGCAGCCCAGCATTGGCCGGTACTGCAGCTTCGGAAACCTCTTTGCACGCGCGGGGTCTGCGCCCGAGATTCATCGCATTGATCGCCATCCCGTGATGAGCGTGCATCCTGTCACGCCGATGCACGAGGCAGATTTGCGGCGGCATTTGGAAGCGCAGGGGTTGGAGGGCGTGCGGTCGGTGCCGCATGTTGCTTATCCCCCGAGTGCGAACTTGGCAGTGAACACGCGTACGGACTCCGCAGTGAGTTCCGGTACCGACTTAGCCTCGCTCGATGCGTGGATCGAACAGGTCACGGAGAGTGCGGATGGACCGCTGCTGCTGGATCTGGTGGACGAATCGCAGCTCGCCGCGATCGGCCGCCTGATCCAACGCGCCGCAGCCCGCGCCCCGCTGGTCGCTGTCGGCCCGAGCAGCGTGCAGCAAGCTCTGGCTCGCGCCCGGCCCACCGGACAAGCCCCCGCTACGCAGGCTTCCCCACTCGGCCCGTCGGACGGCCCGGTGCTGGTTGTCGCGGGCAGCCTGTCGCCTGTCACCGCCCGGCAGATCGCCGCTTCCGAGAGCTATACGCGCCAACCGCTGCAAGTCGCGCGGCTGCTGGCTGATGCCGGCTATGCCGCGCAACAGGTTGCGTTGGCCGCCGTGACATTGGCCGAAGGCCGCAACGTCCTGGTGCATACCGACAGGCCTGTCGGCACGGTCAGCGCAGACCAGACCGCCGCAACAGCCCGCGCCACCGCCAGCCTCGCCGCGGACATCGTGCGCGCCAGCGCAACAGCCGGTCAACGGCTGAATCGCATCGGCATCGCAGGTGGAGACACTTCCAGCCAGGCGACGCTTGCCTTGGGATTGTGGGGACTGGCGTTTCGCTGCGTGCTGGCGCCGGGGGTGACCGTCAGCGTTGCACGCAGCGACGACCCGGTGATCGACGGCATTGAGCTGATGCTCAAGGGCGGGCAAATGGGCGGGGATCGCCTGTTTGATGCGTTGGCCGCAGGCGACGCCTGAGCGGCCAACGCATCGGCTCAACGATTCACCAGCTTCTTGGGCAGCGTCAACGTAAGAGCCGCACCGATCATTGCCACGCAGGCGATGAATACCACGCCATTATCGGTGCTGCCTGTGACATCCTTGACGACACCGACGACATACGGGCTGACAAATCCGCCCAGTCCTCCGAAGCAGTTGATCAGTGCCACGCCCGCTGCCATGCCGACGCCCGAAAGAAACAGTCCGGGAATCGTGAACAGCATGGACGTCGTGCTGTAGGCGCCAACCGCGGCGATCGTCAGCGACAGAAGCGCCAGCCCCATCGACCCATGGAACCAGACACTGCCAATCAAGCCGACGCACACGCAGGTGAACGGTCCGACCAGATGCCAGCGGCGCTCGCGCATGCGATCAGAACTGCGGCCGATCAGATACATCACCACGAAAGCCGCGGTGAACGGCACTGCGGTGTAAAGACCCACGTGCATGACGTCCCCCACGTTCAGCTGCTGCACAAGCGTGGGTAGCCAGAACGACACGCCGTAAGAGCAGATGGCCGAGCAGAAGCAGATGCTGGTCATCTTCCACACCCGCCGGTCTTTCAGCGTGGCCGCGAGCGACACGGTGGACTTGTCGTGGCGGGTGAGCTCGCGCTCGGCGTGGAGTTCGCCTTCCACCAACTCGCGCTCGCCCTGCGTGAGCCACGGGGCAACCGCGGGACTGTCGGCCAGATACTTCAGGCACAGCAGGCCGAGGATCAGCGACGGCACGGCTTCGATAAGGAACATCCATTGCCAGCCAGCCAACGAGTGCGCTCCGTGGCCCCATTCGATGATGGCGCCAGAAAGCGGCGCGCCGATCATGCCTGACAACGGTACCGCCCCCACAAAGAGCGCCACCATCTTCGCGCGCTTGTTTGCCGGAAACCAATAGGTCAGATACAGGATCACGCCAGGATAGAAGCCGGCCTCGGCCGCGCCCAGCAGAAAGCGCAACACGTAGAACTGCGTCGGCGTCTCGACAAAGGCAAAGCAGGCCGAAATGATGCCCCACAGAATCATGATGCGGGAAATCGTCCGCTTGGCGCCGATGCGCATCATCAGCAGATTGCTGGGCACCTCGAAGATCAGGTACCCGATAAAGAACAGTCCCGCGCCCAAGCCATAAACGGCATCGCTGAAGCCCAGGTCGTTCAGCATATGCAGCTTGGCAAAGCCGATATTGATGCGGTCCAGATACGCCGCCACGTAGCACAACATGAGAAACGGCATGATGTGCAGCGCCACCTTGCGGTAGACGGCATTCCGGTCCGGCGCATTTCCCGCGTAGGCGGGCTGAGTCAGAGTTGCTTGCACGAATTTTCCCCTTGCGGATGTCAGGCGGACGCCCCGCCCCGACTTATGGTTTGAGTTGGAAGATGGCTTCGACTTCCACCGCCATGGCCGACGGCAGCGATGAAGCGCCGGTGGCGATGCGCGCATGAAGGCCGCGTTCGCCCAGCACAGCGGTCAGCAAGTCCGATGCGCCGTCCAGGACCTTTGAATGGGCATCAAAGTCCTCGGCGCAATTGACCACACCGGCCAGCCGCACCGAGCCGGCGACGCGCGCCAGATCGTCCCCGCAGGCCTGAGCCAGATGGCCGAGCACGTTGAGCGCGCACAGGGCCGCGGCATCGCGGCCTTGCTCGACGCTTAGATCGCGCCCCACGCGGCCCGAGAACTCCAGCACGCCGTTGCGCCGCGGCGCCTGTCCCGCGACGAACAGCAAGTCTCCGGCGCGCACGGCCGGAACGTAACTGCCGCGCGGCGGATTGACCGTTGGCAATGCAAGTCCCAGTTCGGCCAGCCGACCGGAGATGGTGGTTGCGCTCATTTCAGTTGCCTCCAGTCGCCCTGATGCCCCTGCCAGTTGATCGAGTGACCCAGCGCACGCATCACACTGCCACGCAGTGCGCGAACCATCCCTGCGTACTCCTGCATGGCAATGCCGTCATGCGCTGGCTCCGGGGCCATGAACATCCCATCCACGCCGCCGCTGGCGACGCACAGCTCGGTGCTGCGGATTTCCAGTTCGGGCTCGTGGAACACCACCGGGTTCTCCAGCAAGGCAGCAAGCGCCGCCACCACGCCCGTTGCACCAAAATTGGAGATGTTCGACACCACCAGCCAGTCGGCAGCCGTGACAGCGGCGACGCCGCCGCGTCCCGGTGTGCCGGTATCCGCAGCCTTGGGTGAAAACCGTGGTAAGTCCTCGGCAATCACGCCCATGCCTAGCTCGTTGCCGCCGTCACCGATGCCGATGAACGGGATCTTTGCCGCCTGGATTTTCTCGAACAAATAGTCCAGATTGGCGACCAGCCCGTCCAGCGGGCGACCGCCCAACCCGTGGTACAGGCCCTTGGCGTTCTTCCCGGGCCGTTCGATTGCGATCGCGGCGCAGGGACGCGTTATTGTCACCAGCGCGTCGCAAACTGCGTGTGCGCCGCGATCGTCCTTGGGGACCGTCTTGATATACACCGGCCGCAAGAAATCGAAGGGCTTGATGACGCCATCTTCCGGGAACGGCATCGGCGCCAGGCCCGCGCCGCGGCAGGTGGCGATCATCATCTCCTCCCAGTCTTCGTCGATGACGATGACGGTCTCGCGACGCAACCCCAGGAAAAAGGCCCGGGCCATCAGCGCGGCACCGATCGGGCCATCGGTTTCGGGCGCACCGCCGCCTTCCGGAAAACCTGTCGCGATCAGGATCGGTCCGGCGCTTTCCTGGGTGGCCTGCTGCAACCGCTCGGCAGCGCCCATGCACGCATATCCAGGCTGTCGCGTCTGCAGCGCCTCGTAGAGATTGCCGATCAGTCCCACGCCGGTGTAGTCGACGCGCATGAAGTCGTCGATGGTGCGTGCAACGCGGTGATATGTCTTGGATTCAGAATTCAGCATGATAGGTCAGGCGTTCAAGGCCTCGATGAAAACAGGGGTATCGACGTTGCCGCCGCTCAGTACGACGACAACGGTCTTGCCCGCAACGTCAATTTTTCCCGCGAGCACGGCGGCAAGCGGCACGGCGCCGCCCGGCTCCACCACCAGACGCAGGTGTTGATACGCGGCTTTCATTGCACGCCTGACCTCGTCGTCGGTGACGACAAGGCTGCCGGAAAGCAGATCCAGGTTGATCGGAAAGGTCAGCTTGCCCGGCTTCACCACCTGCAGCGCGTCGCAGATTGACTTGGCGCCGGGCGCATTGCTTTCAGGCTGGCCGGATGCCAGCGATCGCGCCAGTTCGTCAAAGCCCGCTGGCTCACCGGCATACACCGCCGTTTCGGGCGACAGCGACTTCACGGCCGTCGCCACGCCAGCGACCAGACCGCCGCCGCTGGACGCCGCAATCACGATATCCAGCGGCGCGCCCATGTCGCGGGCCTGCTCAACGATTTCCAGGCCGACGGTGCCCTGTCCGGCCATGATGTGCGGGTCGTCATAGGGCGGAACGATCACGGCGCCGGTCCTGCCAGCGATTTCCGCGCCAATCGCTTCGCGGTCGTCCTTCTGGCGGTCGTACAGCACCACCTCCGCACCGTTCGCGCGTGCGCCTTCAATCTTGGCCCGGGGCGCGTCGGCCGGCATGATGATCGACGCCGAAATGCCTAACGTGCGAGCCACCAACGACGTGGCCAGCGCGTGGTTGCCGGATGAAAACGCCACCACGCCTGCTCGCTTTTCTGCGTCGGACAGTTGCAACAACCGGTTGACGGCCCCCCGGAACTTGAAGGCCCCGGCGTTTTGCAAGGATTCGGCTTTGACCAACACCCGCGCCCCCGTCAATGCATTGAGCGATGCGCTCTCCAGCAAAGGGGTACGCACGATGTGGGAACGAATGCGTTCGTGTGCCTGCTGCACGTCACCAAGCGTGATGGCAAAGGCGGATGTGGGATCTGCGGTATTCAAGGCTGCTCCTGGCTGAATGGGATTTTGCGCACCCATTACATCCCGGTCGTTTCATAACAACCAATCCTATCTTTGGATAGAAATCAATAAGGCAGCCTTATGGATCGCAGTTTTCCCAGGCGCGTGGACTTTCAGCGGGCGCACCAAGCCCGCGGTTATCAGGGAAACCACTAATACGTTGACGAGGTGAAAGAACTGCTACGGGCGGCCTTTTTTCCGCCCACGCGGATTGCCAGCGGATGAAGCGCGCGCAATTTCGCCGGCAAGCTCGGACAACGCCTCTTTCGTCTGTTGGTCACTGCCTGGCGCATAAGCCACGGCAAAGGACAGATCACGCAGTTGCATCTGCGCCCGCCGAACCTTCAACCGCCCCTGCGCCACTTCCTTCGCTACCGCCAACCGCGGGACAACGCATACGCCATAGCCATCCTCTGCCATGCGAACGATGGTGGACAGGGACCAGTTGGTGAAGATTCGAGGCGCGCCATGCTCGGGGGTAGTCAGTTCCCGATGAAGAAACGTATACGGGTAGGTCCGCTTGGGAAAAGTGATCAGAGGATGTCGCGCTACCTCGCTGTTCGACAAAGGTTCTTTCCCCACTTTCAGCGAAGGCGCCGACAGAAAGTTGAGTTCGTAGCTGCAAAGCGGCTTTTCAATCAGCACATCGTCATTCAATGGCCCGAGCAGGAAGGCCATGTCCAACTCACCCGACTTCAAGTTTTCGCGCAGGGTGGGCGTGATATCCACGACAAAATCGATAATCACATTGGGATAGCGCTTGCGGCATTGCTCCAGGAACTCCACCAGCCAGGTATGAACGATGGTTTCGGCAACGCCAAGACGAATGACTCCACTGATCGCCTGCTCTTCAGCTACCTTCATCATCATTTCCGAATGCAGCGCCATGAAACGCTCGGCGTACCCATACAGGACGCGGCCCTTCGCGGTGAGCTTTACCGCGCGAGATGTCCGGTCCAACGCCTTGATACCCAGTTCCTTCTCCAACGCCGCAATTCGTTGTGAGACTGCAGGCTGAGTGGTGTGCAGTTTTACCGCAGCTTTGTTGAAGCTGCTGAAGTTGACCACCCAGTAAAAGACCTCAAGGCTTTTGAAATTCATTTTGGATTTCGCGTCAGCGGGGGAGTTCGGCGGCGCCGATTCGACGGCTATTGTGCAGCCCGCAGCACGATCACAGGCGCATGGCTCGAATTTTATATTCCCGGGTGTCTGACACCCTGGTGATGGCGGGCAACGGCTAAGCGCTTGCCAGCGCGTTATGCTCCCTGGCGAAACATCCCGCTTTCCGCGGGATCCGGTCAAACAGGAGCTCCCGCAATGAATTGGCGTGTCCGCGCGGCCAGCATGGCTGCACTTTTGCTTTGCCTTGCAGCGCCTGCCTCGGCGCAATCGCCGGCCACACAGGCCGAATGGCAAAAGGCGGTCAGTCAAAAGATCCTGCGCGGCATCAGGCTCCCGGCGGCTACCCGCGAGATGAGCTCTCCTGTGGTGCTCAAGGTTCGAATCGCCATCCTTCGCGACGGCGCGATCGACACCGTCGAGTTGGTGGAATCTTCGGGCAGCGACGCCGTGGATGAGGCGACGCTCGGCATGATCCGGCGCAACGGCACGTTACTGCCCTTCTCTGCCGACATGGCAGAAGACCGGAAGGACCTGACGCTGCCCATCCGGTTTCATTTCAACGGCGATGCGCCACCAGGATTCCCCGCCACACGAACCCGGTAGCATCGACTCGTCGCTTGCGGCCCGCCGACTCTTCTGATGTGGGGCGCATGAATGCTTGCGGCGTGGCGGCGCACTCGGTGCTTGGCGAATGCCCTGACGACGTTGGCATGCGATTTCTACCTGCCGTGCCAGTACCGCTTCGCCGATTCCCGCTGGCCCCACACGGTCAACCCCTGCGGCGTCGCTTCGGCCATCACCGCCCCGTCCTTGTCGCTGCGCCAGAACCTTCCGCCAGCCCGCATCCACCGCAACTCCACCGCCCGCGCCGGATGCTTGAACCGATTCAGGTGCCCGGCCTGCGCGATGACGTGTTTGGCCTGCGCCGCCGCCACCAATTCACGGCTGGACGATGACGACGAACCGTGATGCGGCGCCAGGACGACGTCGGCATCCGCGAGCCCTTGCTCGACCAGCGCCCGCTCCTGCGCCACACCGACATCTCCCGTCAGCAACAGCGAATGCTCCTTGCCGTCCACGCGCAGCACGCAACTGTCGGCATTGCGGTCATCCGCCTTTCCTGTGCGTTCTGACGGCCCCGGATGCAGGAATGTGAATACCACCCCATCGGCCTCCCAGCGCCCTCCCCGTTCGCACCGCACCATCTCATCGGGCAAGACCGGCTGCGCGTTGCCCACGTCCGGCCACATACGGGCGTCCCGCCGCACGTAGGCCGGCAGATCGAAAGACGTGTAACTTCGCGCCACCGGCACCGCCGCCAGCACCGCACGCGTGCCGCCGACATGATCCATATCCGCGTGCGACAGCACCAGCACGTCCAGCCGTCCGATCCCCCGGGCCTGCAAGAACGGCGCGACCACCCGTTCGCCCGCATCGCTGCCGCCATAGCTGCGCGGCCCGGCGTCAAACAATAACGACTGGCTGGCCGTCTCCACCAGGATCGCGCTGCCCTGCCCCACGTCCATCGCGCTCATGCGCCAGTAGCCGGGTTCGGGCTTATCCGGCCGCCAGAACAGCAACGGCAACATGCAGACCCATCCCAGATGACGCCCCGGCCACCCGCGTGCCTGCAACGCCCACGCCATGCCCGCGACCGCCAGCAGCAGCCACATCCAACCAGCGGCCGCAACCGGCACGCTGGCCCAGCTTGCGTTGCCCACCCATGCCACTGGCACCATGGTGAGGTCGAAAGTGTCCAGTCCTGCCTGCCCTGCCCACGCCGCCAACGTTTCGGCACCCGGCAGGCACGACAGCGCCGCGCACAGCAACGCCAGCGGCGTCACGATAAAGGTCACAACGGGTATGGCCACGGCATTGGCCAAAGGCGAGCCCAGCGACACCTGATGCACCAGATATGCCAGCAACGGCATCAGCCCAATAGTCACCAGCAATTGCACGCGCACGGCCTGCCCCAGCCGCGTCGCGCAGCGCGCGCGCCAGCCAGCGTCGACATCAATCGGCGCGGCAGCGATGCGCAACAACACTGCTACCGCGCCGAACGACAACCAGAAGCCCGCGGCCATTGGCGCCCACGGGTCCAGCGCCACCACGGCGGCCGCTGCACACGCCAGCACACGGCCACCCGACAACGGCAGCCGAGACAACGCCGCCGCCAGCACCACCAGCAACATGAAGAACGTGCGGCGCGCCGGCACGCCCCACCCCGCAAGCAGGCAATACATCAGCGCAACCAGCGCGGCCACCGCCCCGCCGGCGATGCGGGCCGGCATGCGCTCCGCCATTCCCACTCCCCGCCAGCGCAGACGTCGCCACAGCGCCGACGCGAGCAGACCGCCAATGCCCGCAATCGATGTCACATGCATGCCGCTGATCGACACGAGATGCGTGATGCCGCTGCGGTTGAATATCCGCCAGTCGTCGCGCGACACACCAGCCTGATCGCCAATCGCCAATGCAATCAACACCGGCGCATAACGATGCGCGCCCAGCGCCGCACGCATGCCTTCGCGCACGTGATGCCGCGCACGTTCAATTGCGATGCCGGGCGACGCCCATGGCCGGTCATCCAGCAACACAGGTTGTCCACGCACGGTGCCGGTTGCCCGCACGCCGCTGGCAAACATGCGCCCTTCGATGTCGGGTCCGGCCGGGTTGAGCAGGCCATGCGGTCTGCGCAGCACCAGCGCCATCCGCCAGACCTGCCCCGGCAGCACCTGCGGCACACGTTGGTTGGCGCCGGCGCCCGCCTGCCAGGTGACCTGGATCCGTTTTGGGATGCCCGATCGTGCCGGCTCAGCCAGTTCGGCCAGAAAGCGCTGACGCTGCGCATCGCCGTCCGGCAACGCCACCACGCGCAAGACTAGACGCGACACCTCGTCCTGGTGAACGTCCGCCAGCGCATCGTCAAGGCGATGCTGTGCTTGCAGCGCGGCATTCAGCACACCCGCCAACAACCCCGCGATCACCGCTGCCCCGGTCGCCGCGAGCGGACGCGTTGCTCCCGACGTGAACCAGAGCGCCCCTGCACAACCGCATGCGAGGATCCACAGCGCGTACGCCGGCGGCAGGGCAGGCAGAATCTGCACCCACGCAGCGCCCGCCACGAATGCCAGACAGAATGATCGCCCGTTGATGTCGGCCTCCCGAAAGCCCACAGCTTAGGGGGACAGAAACGCAGCTGATCGCGCAGTGAACGCGCTTGTCCACCGCGGCTGACCGCAAGGCCTGCGCCGAGACCCTTACCCCGCTGATTGATCCGCAACCCTACCCAGGCACGCCACTTGCTGAGTCTCCAATTCCCAGGCGGCCTGCGCCGCCTGTTCCTTCCAAACCAAGGAGACCAACATGGCTGAACATGTAATCAAGGTGCTGAACAATCTGATCGAGACGTCGAAGAACGGCGAAAAGGGCTTTGCCGCGGCCGCTGAAGACGCCAAGGCGCCCGAGATGCAGGAGCTGTTCCGCAACCGTTCGCGCGACTGCGCGGCCGGCGCCACGGAGTTGCAAACCCTGGTGACCCAACTGGGCGGCGAGCCCGAGGACAGCGGCACGGTGGCCGGCGCCATGCATCGTGGCTGGACCAACATCAAGGCGGCGGTATCCAGCCGCACCGACCTGACGCTGCTCGAGGAATGCGAGAAAGGCGAGGACGTGGCCAAGGCGGACTACGAAAAGGCGCTCAAGGAAACCCTGCCCGACAACGTGCGCGCCGTTATCGAACGCCAATATCAGGGCGTGCTGCGCAACCACGACCAGATCCGCGATCTGCGTAATCGCTTCCGCGCTGCGACCTAAGCACTTCAAGCTGCAATACGCGTTGTATTGAGACCGCCCGCCCGCCGCAATATGCGCCGGGCGGGCGTTGTATTGCATGGCTTCGGCTACGTAAGCTCGCCGGACTAATAATGCACCGGCGCATGACGTGCATTTTCTTCAATGTGTCCGCAAACCCTACTCAATCTGGCCACACGCAATCTGCCGATTCCGGATGTGCCGACTGCCGCCGGACAGGGCTATCCGAAGCGCCGGCGCGGACCAGCACCTTCACCGCATCAGCTCGGCATAAACCTGCTTGAACAACGCAAAACGATCTTTCAGACCCACCAGCCCGCCATTGATCCGCCGTGTGATCCTGGCGAAATCCTCCAGGTCATCGTCATGCGTACGGTCGTCCGCCAACTCATTCAGCCCGCGAGACTGCCAATACCACCCGGCGCTCAGCGCAGCCCATTTCGGATCGGACAGCAACTCGGGCGTCTCAAGCAAATTGAGACCCATGGCGTCGCCGGCCGAGTCGTAATTGCTGCGCCCCGTCAGCTGGATGATGCCCCTGCCCCGATACCGGAAGCCGTCGTTGCTTTGCGCATCGCCATTACCCATCCGATTCGCATACACCAGATTCGCCAGTCCTTGCGGATTGTTCACATACGGCATGGCCGACGCTTCATCGGGAAATCGCTTTGGCCACACCTTGGTCAACCGCGCGGCGGTTGAGTAATTGAGGTTTTCCTCGATACGGTTGTACTGGCCCGATTCATACCCCGTTTGCGCCAGAAAGCTGGCGATGCGATCCGGCGTTTCGATTTCGTATTTCTGAAATGCGGGAGCCAATGCGTCGGCCCACGCACCGGGGGTTTTGCAGTTGGGAAAGATGCGTTGGAGTTGTTCTGCACTCAGCATGGCGGTCACCTGCTTGCATAGGAAGTCATCACGCCCCGCCGATACCGTCGCGTGTGCATTCATCACGGCGATCAAACGCGGGTCAATGATTGTGAGCCGGGCGTGACAGCCGCCAATACCTCAAATTGAGTATGTGGATCGATCCGGCACGAATTGGCCGCTTGACACCTGCCCGGTTCCGCCGGGAACATACGCCAACCACCCGGGGAGCTTCGCCAAGAAGCTGAGAATCCGTTGGCCTGCCGTCCTATGGCAGGCAATGCACGGCGACCCGTCGAACCTGATCCAGATAACGCTGGCGTAGGGATGGTGCGTGTGCCGCCGCATGCGCGTCCCACGCCCCAGGACCGCCCGGCATGACGCATCCCGACCTGCATTCCCTCTCCCACCAATCCCAGGACCTGCTCGGCGCCGTCCGCCGCGACGCGCCGCTGGTGCAGTGCCTGACCAATTTCGTCTCCATGAACTACGCGGCCAATGCGGTCCTCGCCATCGGCGCGTCGCCCGCCATGGTGCACGCCGAAGAAGAGGCGCCCGAATTCGCGCGCTTTGCCGGCGCGGTGGTCATCAATATCGGCACGCTGTCTTCGCCCTGGCTGCGGAGCATGCTGCTGACGGCGCAAGCCGCGGTGGACGCCGGCACCCCCTGGGTTCTGGATCCCGTGGCGCATCACGCAACCGCCTTTCGCCGCGATGCCATTCAGCGGCTGCTGGACCTTGAACCCGCCATCATCCGAGGCAACGCATCCGAGATCATCGCCTTGGCCGGCGGCCACAGCGCCGGCAAGGGCGTGGACGCCCGCGACGCCGTGGCGCAGGCCGAGCAGTCAGCCCACGACATCGCAGCGCGCCGCAAGAGCGTGGTCGCGGTCACCGGCGAAGTCGATTACGTCACGGACGGCACGCGCGCGGTACGCATTGCGGGCGGTTCGCCGCTGATGCCCCGCGTGACGGCCACCGGCTGCGCGCTCAGCGCCGTGGTCGGCGCCTTTGCCGCCGTATCGAAAGACGATCCCTATGTGGCGGCAGTGGCCGCGCTGTCGTGTTTCGGCATCGCGGGCGAGCGCGCCGCGGTACACGCCGACGGGCCGGGTTCTTTCGCCTGGCGGTTCCTGGATGCGCTGGCGGCGCTGGACGCGGATTGCCTGACCCGCGAATCCCCGCTGCGTTGATTTGACACCGTGCATGTCACGGGTAGGTCACACACCGTCCCCAAAATTCCTCCCTTCAACACGGAGGAAAGACGGTGAAGCCAAACCTACGCAAGATCTTTGCAGTGACCGCCAGCTTCGCGCTGGTGGCCGGCCTGTCCGCCTGCGGCGGCGATGACGATGACGACGACACCGCCGCGCCCGAGACCCCGCCGCAGGCCAGCGTGCCCCAAGGCACGACGCTGGACCTCGCGATCCTGGGCACGACCGACCTGCACGCCAATGTGCTGGGTTACGACTACTACAAGCTTGCCGAAGACAAGAGCTACGGCATGGACCGCACGGCCACGCTGATCGCCAATGCGCGCAAGCAGTATCCGAACACGCTGCTGCTGGACAACGGCGACACGGTGCAGGGCACGGCGCTGTCGGACTATCAGGCGCTCGTGTCGCCCGTCCAGTGTTCCGACATGATCGCGATCTACAAGCAGATGAAGCTGCTGTCGTACGACGCGGCCACGATGGGCAATCACGAGTTCAACTACGGCCTGCCCTATCTGTCGCAGATCACCAATGTGGACTTCGGTCTGGCCGGCATCGGCAAGGGTACGGCACAGACCAACCCGGCGGGCGCCAAGGATTGCGCGGCGCCGGCGTTCCCGTTCGTGTCAGCCAACGTCGTGTCGGCGGCCTCCAAGCAGCCGATCTTCAAGCCTTATGTGCTGCTTGAAAAGACCTTCACCGCCACCGACAGCGCGGGCAAGTCCATCGACGTGCCGCTCAAGGTGGGCGTGATCGGCTTCGCACCGCCGCCCATCATGCAGTGGGACAAGGCGAATCTGGAAGGCCACGTGGAAGTCACGGGCTGGAAGGAGACCGCGGCGCGCTACGTGCCGGAAATGAAGGCCGCGGGCGCGGACCTGGTGGTGGCACTGGCGCACGGCGGCATCGACCTGGCCACGCCCTACAGCCCCGACATGGAAAACGGCGCGGGCTATCTGAGCCAGGTGCCCGGCATCGACGCGCTCATCACGGGCCACCAGCATCTGCTGTTCCCCGACACGAACGAGAAATCGCAGTTCGCGGGGCAACCCGGTGTCGAGCTGGCAAAGGGCCTGATCAATGGCGTGCCGACCGTGCAGGCCGGCCAGTGGGGCAACAACCTCGGCCAGATCACGCTGAAGCTCGCGTATGACCAGGGCTGGAAGGTGCAGAAGGAGGCGACGCAGGTGCAGCGCATCTCCACGCGCCTGACCGCGCAAAGCGGCTCCACGCCGGCGACCTACGTGGCGCCCGACGCGGCCGCACAGCAGCTGGTTCAAGCCGAGCACGCCGCGACGATCGACTACGTGAAGACGCCGATCGGCCAGAGCCAGTTCGACATGGCCACGTACTACGCGTTGGCGGGCGACGTGTCCGCGCTGCAGATTGTGAACATGGCGCAGATCGATTACCTGACGGACTACATCGCCAAGAACAGCCCGTCGTACGCGGGCCTGCCGATCCTGTCGGCCGCCGCGCCGTTCAAGGGCGGGCGCAACGGTCCCGGCGACTTCACGTATGTGAAGCAAGGCAACGTCGCGATCAACAACGCGGCCGACCTGTACCTGTACCCCAACACGCTGCAAGTCGTGCGGGTCAGCGGCGACATCGTGCGCCAATGGCTGGAAAAGACGGCCGAGCAGTTCAAGCAGATCGACCCCGCACAGGTCGCGCCGCAGGATCTGATCGACACCGGCTTTCCGACGTTCAACTTCGACGTGCTGTATGCGGCCGGCAATGCGCTGCAGTATGAAATCGACGTGACCAAGCCGAAGGGCTCGCGCATCACGGCGCTGACGTACAACGGCGCACCGCTGGATCTGAATGCGCAATTCCTGGTGGTGACCAACAACTACCGCGCCAGCGGTGGCGGCGACTTCCCCGGTCTGGCCGGCGGCAAGGGCGACATCGTGCTGCAGGCGCCGGACGCCAGCCGCGACGTGTTGATCAGCTACATCAAGAAGAACCCCACGCTCGACCTGGCCACCTACGGCCTGGACCGCAGCTGGCGTTTCGCGCAGGTCAGTTCGCTGGCCGGACCGGTGGTGTTTTCGTCGGTGCCGGGCACGCTGGCGATGGCCACGGCGCATGACGTGACCAACGTGTCGGTGTTTGACGCCACACCCGATCCCGTGACGCAGCTGTCGCGTTACGCGATCGATCTGACGCAGTAAGCGGTTCGATCCGGCGGGCGCCCTGCAGTGGGGCGCCCCGCCTCAGCGGTAGTACACGCAGATGCGCTTGCCGCCGATCTCATGCACGTCGATCGGCAGTTCGTACAGATCGCTCAGCACGTCGGGCCGGATCAATTCCGCCGGCGTGCCGTGCCGGGCGATCCGCCCCTGCCGCATTGCCACGATGCGGTCCGCGTAGCTGGACGCAAAGTTGATGTCGTGCAGCACCAGCACCACCGTCTTGCCCAGTTCGTCCGCCGCGCGCCGCAAGGTGCCCATCATGGCGACGGCATGCTTCATGTCCAGGCTGTTCAAGGGCTCGTCCAGCAGCACGTAGCGCGTATCCTGGCACAGCACCATCGCCACGAACGCGCGCTGGCGCTGGCCGCCGGACATCTCGTCCAGATAACGGTCCGCCAGCGGCTCCAGGTTCAGGTACGCAATGGCCTGATCGATGTGGACCTTGTCATCCATCGTCAGCCGCCCGCCCGTGTGCGGGTAGCGGCCAAACGCCACCAGGTCTTTCACCGTCAACCGCAGCGGCAGGTGGTTGTCCTGGCGCAGGATGGCCAGGCGCCGCGCCAGTTCCCGGCTGTCGGTATGCGTGACGTCCAGGCCTTCCACCAGCACGCGGCCCGCGCTCATCGGCAGCAGCCGGCTCACCATCGACAGCAACGTCGACTTGCCCGCCCCGTTCGGCCCGATGATGGCGGTGACGCCGCCGGCCGGCAGGTCCAGGCTGACATCGTCGATCACGACGGTGTCGCCGTACTGCTTGCTGACGTTCTGGATTTCTATCATCGGCGCCCCCTGCGCAAGATCAGGACGAGAAACATCACGCCGCCCACGAATTCAATCACCACGCTGACCGTGGTGTTCAGCCCCAACACGCGCTCCAACAGCGTCTGGCCGCCCACCAGGAAGATGACGCTGAGTAGCGTCGCGGCCGGCACCGTGTACCGATGCCTGTCCGATCCCATGGCTTGGTACGCCAGGTTGCTGACCAGCAGACCAAAGAACGTCACGGGACCGACCAGCGCCGTCGAGACGGACACCAGCACCGCGATCGTCGCCAGGGTCACCATCAGCGTGCGGCGATAGTTCACGCCCAGGTTCAATGCCATATCGCGCCCCAGCGCCAGCACGTCGTAGCGCCGGCGCATGCGCCAGACGAAAAGCGACGCGGCGCAGACCGCCCCGAAAGCGATTGGCAGCAACTCCACGCGCACCGAATTGAAACTGGCGAACATGCGGTCCTGCAGCACCAGGAATTCATTCGGATCGATCAACCGCACGACGAAACTCGACAGGCTGCGAAACAGCAGTCCGAAGATGATGCCCACCAGCATCATCAAATGCAGGCTGCGCACAGCGTCGGAGAACAGCCAGCGGAACAGCAGGCACGCGAACGCCGTCATCGCGCACACTTCCAGCAGGAATGCGGCGACTGGATGATTGGCAGTCGCCGCCGCCTGCCCGAAGCCGAACACCACCACGGCCTGGATCAGCAGATACAGGGCGTCGAAGCCCATGATGGCGGGCGTAAGGATGCGGTTATGCGTGATGGTCTGGAACAGCACGGACGACACCGCCACCGCATACGCCACCAGCAGCATGGCCAGCAGCTTGCCGCCGCGGAAGGGAATGACGAACGACCATTGGCCATTTGCGCCCAGCGTCATGAAGGCAACGATGCAGAGCAGCGCACCGGCGCCCAGCGCGGTAAGACGCCATGTCTGCGGCGGGCGCGGAGCTATGTGGGAAGTCGAGGCGATTTCAGCCAAGGCGGTTCCTCCGCGTGCGCAGCAGCCACAGGAACAGGATGCTGCCCAGCACGCCGACTACCGTTCCGATGGGAATCTCGTAGGGGTGGATGACCAGCCGGCCGATGATGTCGCAGGCCAGCACGAACACGCCGCCCAGCAATGCCACCCAAGGAATGGCGCGTCGCATGTTGTCGCCCAGCAACAGGCTGACGGCATTGGGCACGATGAGGCCCAGGAACGGAATGCTGCCGGCCGTCACCACTACCACGGCCGAGATGGCGGAAACGATCAACAGGCCGACCAGCGTCAGCCGCGCATGGTTCAGTCCCAGGTTGGACGCGAACTCGCGGCCCATGCCCGCCACCGTATAACGGTCGGCGGCGGCATACGCGGCGCACGCCAGCGCAAAGCCGATCCACAGCAGTTCATACCTGCCGCGCAGCACGCCGGAGAAGTCGCCGGTGGTCCACGCATGCAGGGACTGCAACAGGTCGAAGCGATACGCCATGAAGGTGGTGACCGCCTGGATCACGCCGCCCAGGATCAATCCGATCAGCGGCACGATGAATGGCGTGCGCAGCGGCACGCGGCGCAATAGCGCCAGAAACAGCAAGGTGCCCGCCAGCGCAAAACCCGTAGCCGTCAGCATCTTGCCGATCACGGACGTATCGGGCGCCAGCAAGGTGACGACCAGGATGCCGAGGGTGGCGGATTCGACGGTGCCGGCCGTCGTGGGCTCAACAAACCGGTTGCGCACCAGCATCTGCATGATGAGACCGGCGACGGCCAGCGCCGTGCCTGCCAGCAGCAGCGCAAGGGTGCGCGGGACGCGGCTGACCAGCAGCAGCCGCCACGCGCGCTCGCCCTCTTCGCCGCCGTTCCATAGCGCGGCCCAATGCATCTGGCCCGCGCCCAGGCTGACGCTGGCCGCGCACAACAGCAGCAACACCACCACCACGGCCGTCAGGCCACCCCACCCGCTGATTGCGCGCCGCCAGTTCACCGGCAGCCCTTCCCGTCTTGCATGCTGCTTACTTTCCTTGCGACAACGCCGCGGCGATCTGATCCACGTTCTGCTGCATGGCCGTCAGGCCCGCGCTGCCGAGCAGATACCAGTTGAAGCCGTTCAGGTAGACCACGCGCTGGTTCTTCCACGCCTTGGTCGGACGCACCAATTCGTTGTCCAGCATGCGCTGCGCCGACACGCCTTCGCGGCCGATGGCGGCGTCGCGGTCGATCACGAACAGCCAGTCCGGATCGGTCTGGGCAATGAACTCGAACGAAATCGCCTGGCCGTGGTTGGACACGTTCAGGCCCGTCGCGGCGGGCTTCACGCCGAAGGCGTCGTGGATCACGCCAAAGCGCGAGCCCGGGCCGTAGGCGCTCATCTTGCCGCCGGTCGTCAGCACGATCAACGCGGTGCCGGCGTTGGCGGCCTTGCCTTTCAACGAAGCGATGGACGCGTCCAGCGCGGCCAGCTTCTCCTTGGCCACGCCTTCTTTGCCGTACAGCGCGGCCAGCGTTTCGGTGTTGCGCCGGACGCTGCCGACCAGATCCTTGGCGTCTACCGTCAAATCCACGGTCGGCGCAATCTTGGACAGCTCGTCGTACTTGGGCGCGGAGCGGCCGGCCACGAAGATGACTTGCGGCGCAGCGGCGTGGATGACTTCGTAGTTGGGCTCGAACATCGTGCCCGCCTTCAGATACCGCTTGTCGGCGAACTGGCTGAGCTGCGGCGGCAGCTTGGCGGCGCTGGGCACGCCGATGGGGTCCACGCCGAGCGTGTGCAGGGTGTCCAGCACGGCCAGATCCAGCACGATCGTCTTGGACGGATTGGCCGGCACGGCGGTTTCGCCGCGTGCGTGCTTGACCGGCGTGGTGGACTGCGCGGCGCTCACGGCGGCCGCGGCGCTCAGTGCCAGCGCCACGCCGGCCCGGGTTGCCCAGCGGCGGGCGGCGCCCGCCTGTTTTCCATTGTTCATGCAAACCTCTCTGTGGTGGGACGCCAACGGCGCCCCGTCATAATTCAGAACTTCACGCCCACGCCCAGCCAGTAACGGCGGCCGTCTTCGACGTAGCCGAAGTCGTCGTAGGCGACCTGCTTGTCGAACAGGTTGTAGATGCCGGCATACACCGACACGGTCTTGTTGACGGCGTACGAACCGCCCAGGTCCACGAACGTGTAGGACGGCGCGACCAGCGCGTCCGACGACGGGCCCGTGGTGGGCTGGCTTTCGCGGCCGCGAAAGTTCACGCGCGCCCACGCCTGCAGCGCGTCGGAGGGCTGCCAATTCACAGTGGTCGTGAACAGATGCTTGGGCAACTGATTCAGCGGCTCGCCCTTGTACTGGCCGGACTTCTGCTCGGACTTCGTGAACGTATAGCTGCTGGTCATCGACCAGTCGGCGGCCAGCGGCAGCTTCAGGCTGGCTTCCACGCCGCGCGACACGGCCTTGTCCACGTTCATGTACGTGGTGGGATCCGAACCGAATTGGTTGGGACCGTCCGTGCACTGCGACAAGGGGCAAGCCACGCGGGTGATCTTGTCCTTGAAGTCGTTGTTGAACAGCGTGACGCCGGCGCTCATGCCTTCGCCGTCGTCATACAGCAGGCCGATTTCCTGCGTCACCGACTTTTCGGGCGTCAGGTCCGGGTTGCCGTACATGTTCCCGCCGCGGCTGGTCTGGCCCCAGCCGGCCACGGTCTGGCGCAGGTCCGGCGCGCGGAAGCCGGTGGACACGCCGCCCTTCAGGGTCCAGCGTTCGGCCATGTGCCACACGCCGTACAGGCGGGGGCTGAAGTGGCTGCCGAAATTCTCGTCCTCGTCCATGCGCAGGCCCGTCGTGACGGCAAAGCTTTCGGTCAGGCGCCATTCGTCCTCGGCGAACAGTGCCCACTGATAGCGGTCCACCTTGCTCGGGCCGTTGGGCAACTGGTTGCCATTCTGGTCATGCAGACGCTGGCTGAGGTAGCTGCCGCCCAACGTCAGCATGTGCGAACCCAGCGGCAGCGACCAGCTCGTCTGCAGGTCCAGATTCTTGATCTTCATCTGGCGCGAGCGGTTGTCGAACTCTTCCTGCTGCACGTAGCTGTCGGACACGCCCCAGCCCCAGCGGCCGGTGTGCGACAACGCCCACTTGCTGCTGCGGTAATCGGTTTCGGACGACGCCGGGCAACCCGTGCGCGGGCACGCCGTGCCAGGCGGCAGCGGCTCGACGGTCTTGCCCAGGGTGTCCTGGAACTTCTGACGCATCGTGGTCGCTTCCAGCACGATGTCGTGATCGCGGTTGGGCGTAAGCGCCAGCTTGGCGGTCACGCTTTCGGCGTTGCGCTTGCGGTAGCCGTTGTAGATGTTGTCTTCGTCGCGCTGCGTGGCCTGGCCGTAGATCTGCAGACCCAGCAGGTCGTTCTTGATCGGCCCGGCCAGGTAGAAGTTGCCCTGGTAGATGTCGCCTGACTTGCTGCTCTCCTGGATCGTCGTATCCATGCGGATTTCGCCGTGCCATTCGTCGGGGACTTTGCGCGTGATGATGTTGATTACCCCGCCCATGGCGTCAGACCCGTACAGCGACGACATCGGACCGCGCACCACTTCAATGCGCTCGATGGCCGACAGCGGCGGCGTCCAGCCGCCCTCCACGCCCGTGGAGTCCGAGTTGGTGCGGGTTTCGCGCGAGCTCTGGCGCTTGCCGTCGATCAGGATCAGCGTGTACTTCGGGCCCATCCCGCGCAGGCTGATGTCCTGGCGATCGCCGCCGCCCGTGACGATGACGCCGGGCACTTCCACCAGCGCGTCGTTCAGGTCGCGGTAGAACTTCTTGTCCAGATCTTCACGCGTGATGACGCTGATCGAGGCCGGCGCATCCTGGATGCGTTGCTCGAAACCGCTGGCCGTAACGACCACCGTGTCCATCGTCGTGGTGGCGTCCGCGGCCTGCGCCCAGACGGCGGACGGCCCCAGGCCAAAACCCGCGGCGCACAAGGCGGCGGCCAGTTGCGTGCGCGACGCGGCGATGCGCTGGCCGGCGGCCAGATCTTTCCTGCTCATGATTCCAACTTCTCCCGTCCCCGGTTTGCACTGCGCCCCACGCGCCGCACTACCCGGCTCCCACTTATTAATGAAAACCATTCTCATATTAGAATTGGGGCTTGCAGCACGCCGCAACACGCTTTCCGCAACTTTTATCTTCTTTGCATTTCTTGACACTCCGGCGCGCAGCGTTCGGCCAAACTGCCGGATGCTCGACGCCCAACACGCATGCCTTTCACTCATTCAGCGGTGGCGCGCCGCATCCTGCTGATCGACGACGACGTCGAGCTGGCGCAGATGCTGCGCGAATACCTGGAACCCCATCAATGCCAGCTGACGCTGGCGCATACCGGCTCGCAAGGCTTGTCCTTGCTGGCGCAGGACGATTTCGACCTGGTGCTGCTTGATCTGATGCTGCCCGACGGCAACGGGCTGGATCTGCTCAAGCACTATCGCCAGCGCTCGCGCCGCCCGGTCATCATGTTCACCGCGCACGGCGGCGAGACCGACCGCGTGCTGGGTCTGGAGTTCGGCGCCGACGATTACCTGGCCAAGCCCTTCAGCCCGCGTGAACTCAAGGCGCGCGTCACGGCCGTGCTGCGCCGCTTCGAGGAAACGCCCGTCCCTGCCAGTCCGTCGCTGAGCCTGGGCGCCCTGTCGCTGGACCCGGCCACCGGCCGCGCGCGCATGGGCGCCGACGAAGTGATGCTGACCGGCGCCGAACAGCGCATCCTGGAAATCCTGATGCGCACGCCCGGCCAGGTGATCGCGCGCGACCAGATCGGCCTGTACGCGTTGGGCCGAGCCCCGGACCGCTACGACCGCAGCATCGACACGCACATCAGCAGCCTGCGCAAGAAGCTGCGCCTGGATCAACACGCCGACACGCTGTCCATCCGCAATCTGCGCGGCCTGGGCTACGTGCTGGCGGGTGCTGCGTGATGACGTTGCTGCCTGCCCGTTCGCTCTTCTGGCGCGCGTTCCTGACGTTCTGGGGCGCCATGGCGGTCATCCTGGTCTGCGGCATGGTGCTGACGGCGTCGGTGGCCTGGTACCGCTTCAATTCGCTGGATGGCCTGAATCCCGGCAACCTCACGCGCGACGCCGCGCAGGTCGCGCGCACGCAGGGCGCAGAAGGCCTGGAACGTTGGGTCCGCGCCATGGACGACAACTATTCGGCGCTGAAGATCTATGTCCTGGACGCGCAGGACCAGGAGATCCTGGGCCGGCGCCTGCCCACGCGCCTGTATGACTGGCTGGTGGCGTACCGCGCCGCGTCTGACCGGTCGCCGCAGTCCGACTATGTGCCGGCGGATCCCGCGGGCGAACGCGTGTCGTGGTGGGAGCCGCAGATCCTGATCCTGCCGGACGGCTCGGAACTGCTGATGCTGTTCCTGCCGTTCGATTCGTCGCGCTGGGAGGTGCTGGCGCTGTCGCCCGTCGCGCTGGCGCTGCTGCTGTTCGCGCTGGCGGTGACTGCGCCCTTCTGCTGGGCATTGACGCGCCACATCACCGCGCCGCTGGCGCAATTGCGCGAGACCACGCACGCCCTGGCCGCTGGGCAACTGGATACACAAACACCGCCGAAGCTCGCCACGCGCCAGGACGAACTTGGCCTGCTGGCGCGCGACTTCAACGCGATGGCCGTGCGTCTGAAAGCGCTGGTCGATACGCGCGAACAACTGCTGCACAACGTAGCGCATGAACTCCGGTCACCGCTTGCGCGCCTGCGCCTGGCTTCCGAACTGGCGCGGCGCAACGACGAACGCCGGGATCTGCAGCTGGACCGCATCGAACGCGAATGCGAGCGGCTGGACGCCCTGGTGGGCAACACGCTGCGGCTTGCCCGCGTGGGTGCGTTGCCCGTGCCGACGGATCCGCTGAATCTGTCGGACGTGGTGGCCGGCGTCGTGGATGATGCGCGCTATGAGGCCGAGGGGCGGCATCTGCAGATCGATTGGGACACGCCCGCGCCGATCCTCATCGCCGGCGACCGCGCCAGCCTGGCCAGCGCCATCGAGAACGTGCTGCGCAACGCCCTGCGCTTTGCGCCTGCGCACAGCGTCATCCGTGTGCGGCTTCTGACGAGCGCCAGCGAAGCCAGCCTGGAGATCGAAGACCGCGGCCCGGGTGTCGCCACGCAGGAGCTGGCCTCGCTTTTCGAGCCGTTCTATCGCGCGGGCTCTGCCAGCACCGCCAACACGCCGGGCGGCGGCGCGGGACTGGGTCTTTCCATCGCGCAGGCCGCGATCGCCGCGCACAAAGGATCGATATCGGCCCGCAACGTCGCCCCGCATGGCTTGAGCGTGCGCATGGATCTGCCGCTGTTATCCGCCGCCGTGGCGCGTCCCGTTTCGGGTTGACGCCACGGACAGCGCCCTGCATCAGAACGTAATGTTCGCCGACATCCACAGCCGGCGGCCTTCCAGTACCTGCCGATACGAATTGCTCCAGCTGGCGTTGGCCGCGGGCGCCGTCGCGCCGGTCTTGGCCGGACCGTAGTCCACGAAGTTCTTGTCGAACAGATTCAGCACCGAGGCCGACAACGTCACGTTCTTGCTGACCACGTACGAGCCGCCCATGCTGGCCAGCCAGTACGGGCTGTAGAACACCTGCTTCTTCTCCCAGTTCATGTCGTTGAACTGACCCGCGCGGTACTCGCCGCGGACCCAGGTGTTGAACTGATCGTTGATGCGCCAGTTCAACCCCAGATTCACCGCGTGTCGCGGCTGCGAACCCAGGGGCTGGCCGCGCCGGGCGCCGGAGGTGACCTCGCTGGCGGTCAGCGTATAGTTGCCATTGAAAGACAGCCCCGCGTACAGCGGAATCCGGCCGCCGAGTTCAAAGCCCTGGATGGTGGCCGAATCGATGTTCACGCGTTGCGAGAAGTTGGCCACGGGCACGCCGTTGCGTTCCCACACGCCCAGATCCAGGCAGCCCGGCGCGGGGCCGCCCGCCGCCAGGCAATTGGGCACGCTCTGGCTGTCGATCTTGTCCTTGAACTTGGTGTGAAAGGCGGTCAGGTTGCCGGACAGCCCTTCGCCATCGTCAAACAACACGCCCAATTCCGACGAGGTGCTGGTTTCCGGCTTGAGCTGCGCATTGCCCAGCAGCGGCATGGTGCCTTGCGCGCCCAGGCCGATGATGCCGTCGGTCATCAGGTTGATATCGGGCGTCTTGTAGCCCTTGCTGACGCCGCCTTTGAACGTCCACGTGGGCGTGGCATTCCAGACCAGGTAGCCGCGCGGACTCCACTTGCCGCCGAACTGCTCGTTGCGGTCGTAACGCACGCCGGCGGTCAGCGCCACGCTATCCACGATGCGCCATTCGTCTTCCGCAAACAGCGCCCACTGGTACTGCCGCAGGTTCAGCGGCGCCGACACCAGCGTGTCCTTGAACTGCTGTTCGCGCCACTGGCCGCCCAAGGTCAGGTTGTGGCGGTTATCGAACAACGGCATCGTCCACTTGGTGTCGAACACCCAGTTGTCGTATTCCAGGTCGCGGCTGGCCCCGTCGGTGGGTTGGCGCGGCGTGCTCATCGGATTCGTGCGGCCGATGGTCTCGGTGGTGTCGTAGACCAGGCTGGTGTCCGAACTGACCGAACTGCCGTAGCGGCCCAGATGCGTCAACGCATAGCGCTGCCGGTTGAATTTCATTTCGGGCTCGTAGCCGCCGCCCTGGCGATTCGGCGCCACGGCGGCGTTCAACGTGCCAAGCTCCCCGTTGCCGTTGTCGAAGGTCTGCCAGTTGCTGTCCACGTCGAACAGGATGTCGTGGTTGCGGTTTGGCGTCAGCGACAGACGCAGGCCCACGTTCTGCTGTGTGCTGTCGCCCAGCCCGCTGAAACTCGCCAGGTCGCCGGTGTAGTGGCCGCTGTCGTAGTCGGCTTGGGTGGCGGGATAGCTGCCGGTCGCGCTCAGGCGCCGGTAATGGCCGCCGCGCAGGCTAAGGCCAAAGTTGTCGGTCTTCAAGGGGCCGCTCAGGTAGAAGCCCGCGCCGTAGGTGTTGCCGAAGCGGTTGTCGCCTTGCAGCGTGCCGTCCAGCGTCAGTTGGCCCGTCCATTCGCGAGCGACCTTGCGCGTGATGATGTTGATGACGCCGCCCATTGCGTCCGAGCCGTACAGCGTGGACATCGGGCCTCGCACCACTTCGATGCGCTCGATGGCGGCCATCGGCGGAATGAAGTTGGTGTCGACGTCGCCGAAGCCATTGGCGCGCGCCCCCGAACTGTTCTGGTTCATGCGCTTGCCGTCCACAAGCACTAGCGTGTAGTCGCTGGGCATGCCGCGGATGCTGATGTTCATGCCGCCGGCCTTGCCGCCGCGCTCCACCGACACGCCCTCCACGTCGCGCACCGCGTCGGCCAGGTTATGGAAAGGCCGCGCTTCCAGCTGTTCGCGCGTGATGACCGAAATGGACGCGGGCGCGTTGCGGATCTCTTGCTCAAACCCAGACGCCGTGACCACGACGGTGTCCAGTTGCGTCACGCCCATCGTGTCTTCCAGCTCGGCCGTGCCGGTCTGCGCCTGAGCGCCGGCAGCGGCAAGCGCCAGCGCGATGGGCAAAAGACGGAATCGCGCGCCGGGTGTTGAAGCGGCCCGCGCAGAGCCGTTAAAGCGTTTCTGAGTCGACATGGGAATCAAATAAAAAAACCGCCCGATCAGGGCGGCCGCGCTGTGCGCTGATTGACGTGCTTAGGGACGCCAATGATAGGTATTCCCATTACCCCAACTCAATGCCACGAAGGCGTTTTCGAAGAATCGTTAGAAGCCTTGAATGGCATTTCGGACGGGTCCGACGGACGCAGCAATCGCGCACGACAACGTCGGCATCGTGCGCACATCGCCGAATGCCGAAAGCTCAGTCCGCGTCGGCCAGTATCGCTGCCGGCAACCTCGGCAATACCCGCATCGCGTTCGCGGTGGTGGCGTGCGCCACCTGCGCCGGCGTGATGCCGCGCAGCTCCGCCAGGACTTGCGCGATCCGCGCCAGTTCGCCGGGACGATTGCGCCGATCGGGTTCATGCAGCCAGGCGGGCGGAATGTCCGGCGCGTCGGTCTCCAGCACCAGATGCTCCAGCCCCACGTCCACCGCGTGACGGCGAATCTGCAGCGCCCGCTCGAACGTCATCGCGCCGCCCATCCCCAGCGCAAAACCGTGATCGATGAAAGCCTGCGCCTGCTGCGCGCTGCCATTGAACGCATGCGCGATGCCGCCGATACGCGGATGGCGGCGCAGGTACTTCAGCAGGATGTCCTGGGATTTGCGCACGTGCAGCAGCACGGGCAGGCCGAACTCCACGGCCATGTCCAGTTGCGCAGCGTAGAACCGTTCCTGACGTTCGCGCGGCGGGCCGGACGCGATCTCCGGCACGAAGAAGTCCAGCCCGATTTCGCCGATGGCGACAAAGCGCGGATCGCCCAGGGATTCCTTGATGGTCTGTCGCAGCACGTCCAGATCGCCGTCGTCGGCGCGCGCGACGTACAGCGGGTGGATGCCCAGCGCATACGCGCCGCCGGCGATGCTGGCGGCCAAGTCGCGCACGACCGCGAAATTGGCGCGCTCGATGGCAGGGATCACGATGGCCTGGACGTCCGCATGGGCGGCGTGGTCCGCGACCTCGGTGCGATCGGCATCGAATTCAGCGGCGTCCAGATGGCAATGGGTGTCGATGAGCATGGGCGTGTCCTCCTTATGCGGATTATCCGCCCCGCGGCCGTCGCGCGGACCCGCGCTGACGGCTTTCGCTGCGGACCGGGCTAGCCTGACACCAGGCGGCCGTTTTCCATCAGCAACTGACGGTCGGCGCGGGCGGCAAGCTCGGGATCGTGGGTGACGATCGCAAATGCCGTGCCCGACTCCTGGTTCACCCGCGTCAGCAGTTCGAACATGTTGTGGGCAGTGTGCCGGTCCAGGTTGCCCGTGGGCTCGTCCGCCAGCACGCACACCGGCCGCGTCACCAGCGCGCGCGCCAGCGCCACGCGCTGCCGTTCGCCGCCGGACAATTGGCCGGGAAAGTGCCCTTCCCGGGCGGAAAGGCCGACCAATCCGAGCACTTCTCGTGCCGCCTCGCGGGCTTTGTCGCGGTTCTCGCGGCGCACGATCAGCGGCATCGCCACGTTGTCCAGCGCCGAAAACTCGGCCAGCAGGTGGTGGAACTGGTAGACGAAGCCCAGGCTGCGGTTGCGCACCGCGCTTTTCTTGGACTCGGACAGCCCGATGCCCACCTGGCCATCAACCGATACCGAGCCGCTGGTCGGGACGTCGAGCAGCCCCAGAATGTGCAGCAAGGTGCTTTTGCCGGACCCCGACGCGCCCACGATGGCGACCATCTCGCCGCGCGCGACGGACAGGCTGACATTGCTGAGCACTTCGATCCGGGCGGGGCCTTCGTCGTAGACCTTGACGATGTTTTCGGCCTGCAGCGCCGGCGTCGTGCCGGCCTGCGGTTTCTGCGTCGGGGTATCAATCATGGCGCAGCACCTGTGCGGGTTGCAGGCGCGAGGCGCGCCAGCTCGGATACAAGGTCGCCAGCAGCGACAGCACCAGCGAGGTCACGCCGATGGTGACGATGTCGCCCACTTGCGGATCGGACGGCAGCGCGCTGATGAAGTAGATTTCGCGCGGCAGGAAATGCACGCCCAGCATGCGTTCGATGAACGGCACGATCACGTCCACGTTGTACGCAATGGCGATGCCGCCGGCCACGCCCAGCAAGGTGCCGATCACGCCGATCAGCGCACCTTGCACCAGGAAGATGCGGGCCACTTCGCCGGGACCCGCGCCCAGCGTGCGCAGGATGGCGATGTCGGATTGCTTGTCCTTGACGGCCATGACCAGCGAGGACAGCAGGTTGAACGCCGCCACGGCCACGATCAGCGCCAGAATCAGGAACATCATGCGCTTTTCGGTCTGCACCGCGGCAAACCACGTGCGGTTGTTGCGCGACCAGTCGCTGGCCATGACATACGGCGGCAGGACGTTGCGCAGTTCGGCCGCCACTTCGGGGGCTTTTTGCATGTCGGCAATGCGCAGACGCACGCCGGCGGTGCCGCTTTCGCGGAAGACGCGCGCCGCATCTTCGTTGTCCACGAACGCCAGCGAAGAATCGTATTCGTAGTGGCCCGACGAGAACACGCCCACCACGGTGAACTGGCGCATGCGCGGGGCAAACCCGGCCGGGCTGATCGAGCCCTGCGGCGCCATCATCAGCAGCGTGTCGCCGACCTTGACGCCCATGCCGTCGGCCAGCTCGTTGCCCAGCACGACGCCGAAGCCGCCGGGTTTCAGGTCGGTCAGCTTGCCCGACACCATCTGGCGCGGCAGGTCCGACACGTTGCCCTCGGTGGCGGGGTCGATGCCCCGCACCTGCACGCCACGCAGCGCCTGCCCCCGGACCAGCATGCCCTGCGCTGCCACGAAGGGCGCGCCGGCCTTGACCTCGGGATTGCGCTCGGCGGCGGTGGCGAACTGCTGCCACTGCTCAAGCACCCGTTCGGGCGATGCGCCGGGAAGATAGAGTTCGATGTGCGGCAGCACCGACAACATGCGGTCGCGCACTTCTTTCTGGAACCCGTTCATCACGGACAGCACCACGATCAGGGCGGCGACGCCCAGCGCGATGCCCGCCATGGAACTGGCGGCGATGAAGGAGATGAAGCGATCGCGGCGGCCGCGTCGCTGGCGGATCCGGGCAAGCCCCGCATAGCGGGCGCCGATCCATAGTTCGTAGGGTATTTTCAGCACGTGCGCATTATTGCATTAACCGCCCGTAAATCGCCCCGCGGATGTGCGGATCCTAGACCAGGCGTGACAACGTATGGCAGTTGGCCGCGACGCTAAGTTCCCCATCCCGGCGCGGACTACAATCGCCGCCATGCTGATCGTCATTCCGGGCGCCTTGCCCGCCCTTCCCGTCGCCGCCGAGCTGGCCAAGCTTATGCCCGAGCGCGCGCCCACCCTGCACGGCTGGCTACAGGCTGCGACCGCTCGTCCCCAGGCCTACGACCTGCGCGCCCACGGTTGCACCGCCTTCGAATCGTGGCAGCTGGAGCGCGCCGGGTATGCGCCCGAACCTGGCCTGCTGCAAAGCGCCGGGCTCGGCCCGCTGCTGGCCGGGCAACAATCCCACACACAGGCTGACGAACCCGTCTGGCTATGCGAACTGGTCCATCTCGCGCTGGGCGCGGATCAGGCGTCGCTGCTGGATCCGGATTCGATGGACCTGACCGAATCGGAAACGGCCGCCCTGCTCGACACTGCGCGCCCTATCTTCGAAGGCACCGGATTCTCGGTCGAGCCGCTGTCGCCGCAGCGCTGGCGCCTGCGCCTGCCGGCGGACCTGCGCCCCCAGACCGCCAGTCCGTTGGCCGTAGCCGGAAAGCGCCTGAACGACTGGTGGCGCCAGGATGCCGAAACGCGCCCGTGGCGGCGCCTGCTGAACGAAATCCAGATGGCGTGGCACGAACACCCGGTCAACGACGTCCGGGCCGCCCGCGGCCTGCCGCCCGTCAACGCGCTGTGGCTGTATGGCGGCGGCACGCCCTGGACGGCGGCGCCCGCCGGCCCGGCGCAAGTCTTGACGCAACTGGACGCGCCGCAACGCGCCGGCGACTGGGCCGCGTGGCTCGACGCGCTGACCGAACTCGATACGCAGCATCTGCGTCCGCTGGCCGCCGCCAAAGGCCTGCCCGCCACGCCGGTGCAACTGCTGCTGCTGGGCGATGACCGCAAGGTTGCCCTTGACCTGAAACCGCGCGGGGGCCTGCTTGGCTTGCTGCCCGCGCCCAAGAAGAACTGGAGCGCCTGGTGGTCTCACCCCGCTTAACCATCCGTCCGGCCGATCTGGCCGCCTGCCACGTCCTCGAATCCTCCGGCATCCACCCCCTGCTGGCCCGCCTGTGGGCCGCGCGCGGCGTGACGCATCCGGACCAGACCCGCCTCGCCTGGCCGTCCTTGCTGCCGCCGGCTGGATTGACCCATTCGGCCCACGCGGCCGCCGTCCTGGCCGACGCCATCCAGGCCGGGAAAAAGCTGCTGATCGTGGCCGACTACGATTGCGACGGCGCCACCGCCTGCGCCGTCGGCCTGCGCGCGCTGTCCGCGATGGGCGCCGACGTCGACTTCCTGGTGCCTAATCGTTTCGAGACCGGGTACGGCCTTTCCCCGGCCGTGGTCGAACTGGCCTGCCTCCACCGCGCGGGCAAGCCCGACATCATCATCACGGTCGACAACGGCATCGCCAGCGTCGACGGCGTGGCTGCGGCCAATGACGCCGGCATCGGCGTGGTCATCACCGATCACCACCTGCCCGGCGACACCCTGCCGGACGCGCTGGCCATCGTGAACCCCAACCAGCCCGGCTGCGGCTTTCCGTCCAAGAACCTGGCCGGCGTGGGCGTCATCTTCTACATGATGCTGGCGCTGCGCGCCGAACTGCGCCGGCGCGGCGTCTACGCGCCGGACGGCGGACCGCGCCTGGACGCGCTGTCCGATCTGGTTGCGCTGGGCACGGTGGCCGACGTCGTCAAACTGGACGCCAACAATCGGCTCCTGGTCACGCAGGGCCTGCAGCGCATGCGCAGCGGCCGTCTGCAACCTGGGCTACGCGCGCTCTTTGCCGTCGCTGGCCGCGAGCCGCGCAGCGCCAATGGCTTCGACCTGGGCTTCGCGCTCGGACCGCGCATCAACGCCGCGGGCCGCCTGGCGGACATGAGCCTGGGCATTGCCTGCCTGACCACGGACGACGAGGCGCAGGCGCTGGAGATGGCGCGCGAGCTGGACAACATCAACCGCGAACGTCGCACGATCGAAGCCGAGATGCGCGAGCAGGCGCTGGCCGCCATGGAAGCGCCCGATGCCACCGCCGGCGCCACCGTCTGCGTGTTCGACCCGGGCTGGCACCAGGGCGTCGTGGGGCTGGTCGCCTCACGCCTGAAAGAGAAATTCTGGCGCCCCACCCTGGCCTTCGCGCCGGCCGGCGACGACGAGATTCGCGGCTCCGGCCGTTCGATCCCGGACGTGCACCTGCGCGATGCGCTGGACCTCGTATCCAAGCGCCATCCCAACCTGATCCGCAAGTTCGGCGGCCACGCCATGGCGGCCGGCCTGACGCTGGGCAAGTCCGATTTCCCGACCTTCGCCCCCGCCTTCGACGCCGCCGTGCGCGAACTGACCGGACGCGATTCCTTCGAGCCCGTCATCGAAACCGACGGCTCGCTGGAAACCGGCTACGCCAACGCCGACGTGGCCGGGATGCTGCAACAGCAGGTCTGGGGCGCAGGCTTTGCCGCCCCCCTGTTCCTGGACGAGTTTGTCGTGCGCAACCAGCGTCTGGTCGGCGAAAAGCACCTGAAGCTGTCCCTGGAACGCGGCCACCAACGTTTCGACGCCATCTGGTTCGGCCACGACCAGTCCCTGCCGGAACGCATCCAGGCGGCGTACCGCCTGGAACAGAACGTGTGGAACGGGATGGTGTCGGTGCAGCTGGTGATCGAACACGCCGGATAATGCGCGACGGTGTCTGACACCCATAAGACACCGTCCGCCAGCGGTCTTATTTGTTCACCAGCTTCGCCGGCTGCGCCAGCGCCACCAGCGCACCCACCACCAGGCAGCCGGCCAGCATGTACAGCCCGGTGTTCGTGGTCCCGGTCATATCCTTCAGCCAGCCCACCAGATACGGGCTGACAAAGCCGGCCAGGTTCCCCACCGAATTGATCAGCGCGATCCCCGCGGCGGCGGCCGTGCCGCCCAGGAGCGCCGTCGGCAGGCTCCAGAACAGCGGCAGCACCGTGCAGATGCCGATGTTGGCCACCGTCAGCGCCAGAATCGCCAGCACGGTGTTACCGCTCCACACCGCCGACAGGAACAGCCCCACCGCGCCGAACATCGCCGGCAAGGCCACGTGCCAGCGGCGCTCGCGCTGCCGGTCGGAATTGCGCGAGATCAGGATCATGCCGATCACGGCGAACAGGTTGGGCACCGCCGTCAGCAGGCCAATCGCCAGCGGACTCTGCACCCCGGTGTTCTTGATGAGGCTCGGCATCCAGAACCCCACGCCGTACAGGCCCATCACGAACGAAAAATAGATCAGCGCCATCGCCCACACGCGTGGCTTGGTCAGCGCGGCGCGGATCGGCGGATCCTCCTTCTGCTGTTCCTCGGCCGCGATATTGCGGATCAAGACGGCCTTTTCATTGGCCGTCAGCCACTTGGCCTTGTTGATGCGGTCGTCCAGATAGATCAGCACCAGCACGCCGATCACCACCGACGGAATCCCCTCCAGCAGGAACAGCCATTGCCAGCCCGACAGGCCGTGGTCACCGTGAAAGGTCGCCATGATCCATCCCGAGATCGGGCCGCCGATCAGGCCGGACATGGGCACCGCGGTCATGAAGAACGTCGTGATGCGGCCGCGCCGGGCGGCCGGATACCAGTAAGTCAGGTACAGGATGATGCCGGGAAAGAACCCGGCCTCGGCCGCGCCCAGCAGAAAGCGCAGCAGATAGAACATATGCACGCTGGTCACGAACATCATGCAGGCCGAAATGATGCCCCACGTGATCATGATCCGGGCGATCCAGATCCGCGCCCCCACCTTGTGCAGGATGATGTTGCTGGGAATCTCGAAGATGAAATAGCCGATGAAGAAGATCCCGGCGCCCAGCCCGTACACCGTCTCGCTGAACTGCAATTCCTGCAACATCTGCAGCTTGGCGAACCCCACGTTGACGCGGTCCAGGTACGCCACCACATAGCAGACCACCAACAGCGGCACCAGCCGCCAGCCCACCTTGCGGTAGATCCGGTCCTCTTCGCTGGCGTCAAGCGCCGGCGAGACCCCGGGGGTCATCGTGTTTTCCATCTCTGTCTCCATTCCTCTGGCGGGATAGGCCGGCGCGGGGCCGGCGTTTTCGGGGTCGGCGGTCCCAAACGGGGACATCGCAGCCACCCGCCAAGGCTAGAGCCGTCGGGTTGACAAAAAACTGAACAACTTGGAACCGCGCCGCCGGGCGGCCGAAATCGGGCCCGTCCCCTGTCTGCCGCCGTGCGCCCGCGCAGTCGGTCCAACCACGGTAAAATGCCAGGTTTCGCACAAAAGTCATCACAGGATCAATCATGGAAGCCGAACGTCAGAACCAGCTCGCAGCCCGCCTCGCCGACTACGCGGAGCGCGAACAGGCTCTACGGAGGTATCTTTGACTACGATGCCAAAGCTGAACGCCTCCAGGTCGTAAACGCCGAACTCGAAGACCCGGCCGTCTGGAACGACCCCAAGCACGCCCAGGACCTGGGCCGTGAAAAGAAATCGCTCGAGGACGTGGTGGAAACACTGACGAGCCTGGGCGCCGGCGTGGCCGATTCCCAGGAACTCTTCGAAATGGCCGCCGCCGACGATGACGGCGACACCCTCGAAGCGATCGAACTGGACGCCAACGCCTTCCAGGAAAAGCTCGAAGCCCTGGAATTCCGCCGCATGTTCTCCAATCCGGCCGATCCCCTGAACTGCTTCCTGGACATCCAGGCGGGCGCGGGCGGCACGGAAGCGCAGGACTGGGCGTCGATGCTGCTGCGCCAGTACCTCAAGTACGCCGAACGCAAGGGCTTCAAGGCCGAGATCCTTGAAGAATCCGACGGTGAAGTCGCGGGCATCAAGTCGGCCACGATCAAGATCGAAGGCGACTACGCCTTCGGCTACCTGCGCACCGAAACCGGCGTGCACCGCCTGGTCCGCAAGAGCCCCTTCGACTCGTCGGGCGGCCGCCACACGTCGTTCGCCAGCGTTTTCGTGTACCCGGAAGTCGACGATTCCTTCGAAGTCGAAGTGAACCCCGCCGACCTGCGCGTCGACACCTACCGCGCCTCGGGCGCGGGCGGCCAGCACATCAACAAGACCGACTCGGCCGTGCGTCTGACGCACATCCCCACCGGCATCGTCGTGCAGTGCCAGAACGACCGTTCGCAGCACCGCAACCGCGCCGAAGCCATGCAGATGCTGAAGTCCAAGCTCTACGAACTGGAAATGCGCAACCGCATGGCCGAGCAGCAGAAGCTGGAAGACTCCAAGACCGACGTGGGCTGGGGCCATCAGATCCGTTCGTACGTGCTGGACCAAAGCCGCATCAAGGACCTGCGCACGAACGTCGAAATCTCCAACACGCAGAAGGTGCTGGACGGCGACCTGGATCCCTTCATCCAGGCCAGCCTGAAGCAAAACGTCTAAGTTCCGCGATTCTTCCCGCTTTCACGCACCCAGAGGTCCACGAATGTCCGACACCATTGCAATTCTCACCGGCGCTTCGCGCGGCATCGGCGCCGCCATGGCGCGCGGCCTGGTCAAACCCGGCACCCGCCTCATCACGCTGGCGCGCCGCGAAGACCCCGAGCTCGCCGCCCACGCGCGCTCGCAGGATGTGCAGCTGGAACAACTGTCCGTGGACCTCTCGGACCTGAAAGCGGCCGAATCCGCGGCTGAACGCATCTGCGCCGCGCTCCCGGGCGACGCCAAGCGCTATCTGCTGATCAACAACGCGGGCACGGTGCATCCCGTGGCGCGCACCGACGAACTCACCGACGGCGCGGCCATCACCGCCGCCTTCAACCTGAACGTCACCGCCGTCATGCTGCTCACGGCGCGCTTCCTCGCCGCCGTCGCCGACATCAAGGCCGACCGCCGCGTGCTGAACATCTCCTCCGGCGCGGGCCGCAACCCGAACGCGGGCTGGGGCGTGTACTGCGCCACCAAGGCCGCCCTCGACATGCACGCCCGCGTCGTCAAGCAGGAACAAGGCGCCGACGGCGCGCGCATCGTCGCGCTGGCCCCCGGCATCGTCGACACCGACATGCAGGCTGCCATCCGCGCCAGCTCCGTCGAAAGCTTCCCTGCGCTGGCCAAGTTCCAGGACTTCCATGCCACCGGCAAGCTGTCCTCGCCCGCCAGCGTTGCCTCCCGCATCCTCGCCTACCTGGATCGCGAAGATTTCGGCACGACCGAAATCGACGACATCCGCAATTACGACTGATCCCCCGACCATGACCGACCACTCGACCACTCCGGCTCCCGCCCAGGATGAAAACCGCTTGATCGCCGAACGGCGCGCCAAGCTGGCCAAACTGCGCGAAACCGGGGTCGCGTACCCCAACGATTTCGTCCCGGACGCCCGCGCCGCGGCCCTGCATGACAAGTACGACGGCGAGGAGCAGGAAGCCCTGGCCGCCGCCGCCGTCACCGTCAAGGTCGCCGGCCGCATGATGCTCAAGCGCGTCATGGGCAAGGCCAGCTTCGCCACGCTGCAGGACAGCACTGGCCGCATCCAGATCTACCTGGACCGCGGCACGCTCGGCGAAGACGTCTACGCCGCGTTCAAGCAATGGGACATCGGCGACATCATCGCGATCGAAGGGTCGGTCTTCAAGACCAACAAGGGCGAACTCTCGGTGCACGCCGCGTCCGCGCGCCTCCTGTCCAAGTCGCTGCGTCCGCTGCCCGACAAGTTCCACGGCGTCGCCGACCAGGAATTGCGCTATCGCCAGCGCTACGTCGACCTCATCATGACCGACGCCACGCGCCGCACGTTTGAAGCGCGCAGCAAGGCCGTGGGCAGCATCCGCCAGTTCATGCTGAACGCGGGCTTCCTCGAAGTCGAAACGCCCATGCTGCACCCGATCCCGGGCGGCGCGGCGGCCAAGCCCTTCGTCACGCACCACAACGCGCTGGACATGGAAATGTTCCTGCGCATCGCGCCCGAGCTCTACCTCAAGCGCCTGATCGTCGGCGGCTTTGAACGCGTGTTCGAAGTCAACCGCAACTTCCGCAACGAAGGCGTCAGCCCGCGTCACAACCCCGAATTCACGATGATGGAGTTCTACGCAGCCTTCGCGGACTACCGCTGGCTCATGGACTTCACCGAAGAACTGATCCGCCAGGCCGCCATCTCGGCCAGCGGCAGCGCCGTCCTGACCTACCAGGAACGCGAGCTGGACCTGTCCAAGCCCTTCGACCGCCTGACCATCTGCGAAGCCATCCTCAAGTACGCCGACGGCTACACGCAGGCCCAGCTGGATGACCCGGCGTTCGTACGCGCCGAACTGAAGAAGCTGGGCGCGGACGCCGACGGCCCCGTGCTGTCGCGCGCCGGCCTGGGCGCGCTGCAACTGGCGCTGTTCGAAGAGACCGCCGAAGCCAAGCTCTGGAACCCCACCTACATCATCGACTACCCGGTCGAAGTCTCGCCGCTGGCGCGCGCCTCCGATACCCGCGAAGGCATCACCGAGCGCTTCGAACTCTTCATGACCGGCCGCGAAATCGCCAACGGCTTCTCGGAGTTGAACGACCCCGAAGACCAGGCCGAACGCTTCCGCTCGCAGGTCGAAGCCAAGGACGCCGGCGACGAAGAGGCCATGTTTTACGACGCGGACTACATCCGCGCCCTGGAATACGGCATGCCTCCGACGGGCGGCTGCGGTATCGGCATCGACCGCCTGGTCATGCTGCTGACCGACAGCCCCAGCATCCGCGACGTCATCCTCTTCCCGCACCTGCGCCGTGAAGACTGATCCCCGGAGCGCATCATGATCTTCAAGATCCTGATGCTGCTGCTGGTCGTGGCGGGGCTGGTCTACTGGATCAAGCAACCCCGCCGCATCGAGCCCGGCGCGCCCTATCGCGCCGTCCCCGCGCGGCGGCCGGTATTCATCGTGCTGTGCGTCGCCACCGCCATCTCGCTCATCGCCGCCATCCTGACCGCCTTGCTCTGGATGGGCGGCGTGGCAGGCGGCGTCACCGGCGGCGGGTATCACGGCGAAGCCGATTTCCTGCTGCCGGTTGCGGCCTCGCTGCTGGCCTTGTCGGTGGCCTGCGCCGTCGGCGCATTCCTCAAGCGGCGGGGTTAGGGTCCACGGGCCACCTGCCCGCACCCGCCGGCAACGCCGGCAATGACGCCTGCAGCATGGCGTCGATGAACGCGGCGGGCGCCAGCCGGCCGCCCGGCTTGTACCACTGCACCGTCAAGTTCATTGCGCCCAGCACGCATCGCTTGATGACGCGTGCGTCCCCCTGCAGCAATCCCGCCTCCACCGCCCCCGCGACCACCGACTGCCACATCGCCTCGTAGCGATCGCTCAGCCCCTTCACGGCCGCCTGGCTGGGCGCGGACAGGCTGCGCCATTCGTACACCAGTGCGTTCATCGCGTCCCCGCCCGCGCCGTGCAGCATGCTCCACATGTGCACGCGAAACAGCGCCGCCAAGCGGTCCTCCGGCTCAACATAGCTGGCCAGCGCCTTGCCGCCCAGGTCGATCACTTCCTGGATGCCGTTGTTCATGACGGCGACCAGGATTTCCTCCTTGCTGCGAAAGTGATGGAACAGGCTGCCCGATTGCAGCCCCACGGCCTTGGCCAGTTCGCGCACCGTCGTGCGCTCGTAGCCATGCTTGCTGAAAAGCCGGCCGGCGGCCAGGACCAGTTCCCGCCGCCGCTCGGTCTCCGCGCCATCGTCCCGCGGCGCGGCGGTCCCGGTCTTGTCCATGGCGTGTCAAACCCTCTGGATGATGGTCGCGGTCGCCATGCCGTGGCCGATGCACATAAGCTGCATGCCCAGCTCGCCTTCGGTCGCCTCCAGTCCCGCCAGCATCTTGGCCATCAAACCCGCGCCCGTGGCGCCCAGCGGATGGCCATGCGCGATCGCGCCGCCCCACGGATTCACACGCGCCAGGTCGGCGCCCATTTCGCGCTGCCAGGCCAGCACCACGCTCGCAAAGGCCTCGTTGATCTCGATCCAGTCGATGTCCTCCAGCGCCAGGCCCGCGCGCGACAGCGCCTGCCGCGCCGCCGGGATCACACCCGTCAGCTGCATCACGGGATCCGACCCCACCACGACACGCGCCAGGAATCGCGCCCGCGGCCGCAAGCCATCGGCCAGGGCCGTATCCTTGTCAGCCAGCAGCACCGCCGCTGCGCCGTCGGCGAGCTGGCTCGCATTGGCCGCGGTGACGCCCCCCTGACCCGGCGGCCGCAACGCCGGCGCCATGGCCGCCATGCGGACCGCGTCCGTGGTCTCGCGGATGCCCTCGTCGCGCAGCGCCGGCGTGCCGGGCAGCAGCTCCGCGTGCAGGCCGGCGCTGGCAGCCGCCCAGGCCCGCGCGTGGCTCTCCCGCGCCCACTGATCCATCTCGGCCTGCGACAGCCCCCAATGGCTGGCGATGCGCTCCGCGCTCTCTATCTGATGGATCAGCGGATACCGCGCCAGCAGCGCCGGGTTCAGCGATTCAAAGCCGCGGAATTCCGTCTGGCCCAGCGTCACGTCCAGGAACATGGGCACGCGGCTCATACTCTCGACGCCGCCCGCGACCACGTAGCGCATGTCGCCCGCGGCGATGGCCTGCGCACCGAAATGCACGGCCTGCTGGCTGGACCCGCACATCCGGTTGAGCGCTACGCCCGGCACGCTCTCCGGCAGCCCGGCCAGCATGGCCGCCAGCCGCCCGATGTTGGCGCCTTGCTCCCCCGCCTGGCTGACGCATCCGGCGATCAGGTCCTCAACCTTGTCGCCCGGCAGCGCCGCGCGCGCCAGCAGTCCCTGCACAGTCTCGGCCAGCAGCGCGTCCGGCCGCGTCTGCGCCCACCATCCGCCGCGCCGCCCGAACGGCGTGCGCACGGCTTCCAGGATCACGGCTTGGTTCATGCCGTCGTCTCCTCAACGTAGAGCATTTCGATTTCGTTGGCGTAAGCGCGGTAGATGCTGGCGCGCCGCACCTTCATCGTCGCCGTCACCTCGCCGTCGTCGTGGTCCAGTTCCTTGGTCAGCAGATGGAAACGCTTGATCTGCGAGACCGGCGCCAACCCGGCGTTGGCGCGCGCGACCTCCTGCTGCACCAGCTCGCGCACTTGCGGGCATTCGGCCAGCGACCGGAAATGCGTGAATGCGATGCGCCGCGATTCGGCCCATTTGCCCACCGTGTCGAACTCCAGCTGGATCAGCGCGGACACGTACTTCCTGCCGTCGGCGATGACGATGCATTCCTTGACGTACGGGCTGCCCTTGACCGCGTTCTCGATTTCGGACGGCGTCAGGTTCTTGCCGCCCGCGGTGATCATGATGTCCTTGAGCCGGTCCACGATGCGCACGCGCCCGGCCTCCTCGGCCACGACATCTCCCGTGTGCAACCAGCCGTCGCGCACAGTGTCGGCCGTCGCTTCAGGGTTCTTGTAATAACCCTGGAACACCATGTCGCCGCGCACCAGGAGTTCACCGGCCTCACCGATGCGCCATTCCACGCCGAGGATCGGCTCGCCCACCGTGCCCACCTTCACGCGGTCCGGATGCTGGCCAAAGATCATCCCGGTCGACTCCGTCAGGCCGTACACCTCGACCAGCGGCACACCCAGCGTGCGAAAGTAGCGCACCACGTCCGGCGGGATCGGCGCCGCGCCCGTCATCGCCACCCGCACGCGCCGCAGCCCGATGAAGTTCTGCAAGGCGCGCAGCACCAGCCAATACCACAGCCAGTGCGTCAGCCGCTCGCCCAGCCTGTACTGCGCGGGAGACTTTTCCAGGAACGGCGCGCATTGCGCCAGCGCGCGGCCGTACAGCCACCGCTGCACCGCGCCGGCCTCCTGCATCTTGATCGAAATTGCGGCGTGCAGCTTTTCCCAGATGCGCGGCACACCCAGGAAAATCGTCGGCGCGACTTCGCGCAGGTCTTCCTGCACGGTGCGCAGCGACTCGCCAAAATTCACCTGCGAGCCCAAATAGATGGGCACGAACGTGGACAACATCTGCTCGGCGACGTGACACAGCGGCAGGTACGACAGGTGCACGCTGGACGCATCCATCGACAGGCGATCGGCAATGCCGGGCGCCACGCCGCGCATGTTGCGATAGCTCAGCATCGCGCCCTTCGGCTTGCCGGTCGATCCAGACGTGTAGATCATCAACCCGGTGTCGTCCAGTTGCTGTCCGTCCAGCATCGTGTTCAGCGCGGTCAGTTCCACCGCCTCGCGCTGGCCGCCATCGGCCTCGACCTCGGCAAAGGTCACGATGCGCGCCCGATCCGCGTCGGAATACGAACGCAACCCCTTGGTCTCGATCACCACAATGCGGCGCAGATGGGGCAGCCTGTCCGCCACCTGCAGCACCTTGTCCGTCTGCTCCTGGTCCTCGCACACCACCAGTTCGACATCCGCATGCGCCAGCACGTAGCCCATTTCCTCGGCCGGGCTGGTGGAATAGACGCCCACCGCCACGCCGCCCGCCGCGCAGGCGCCCATCTGCGTCAGCAGCCATTCCACCCGGTTGTCCGAGACGATGGCAACCCGCCCGCCCACGCTAAGCCCCAGCGCGCGCAGTCCCAGGCCGACGTGGCAGGCGCGCTGCCAGTACTGATCCCACGTCATGGGCTTCCAGATGCCGAAGTCCTTTTGCCGGATCGCGACGGCGGACGGCTGACGGCGCGCCTGCTCGCGCAGCATCTGCGGCAGCGTCAGCGGCGGCCAGTCGCCCGGATCGGTATGCGCGTCCTTCATGACAGCCAGCGCTTGCGGCGCTTGTAATGCTTGATGTCCCGAAAACCCCGGGCCTCTCCCGAGCCGCCGATGCCCAGATAGAACTCGCGCACATCGGGATCCGCCGCCAGCTTGTCCGCGGAACCGTCGATCACCACCTTGCCGGTCTCCATGATGTAGCCGTAATGCGCCACTGCCAGCGCCACGGACGCGTTCTGCTCCACCAGCAGCATCGACACCCCCTGTTCGCTATTGATGCGCGCGATGATCGAAAAGATGCTTTCGACCAGCATCGGCGACAGACCCAGCGACGGCTCGTCCAGCAGCATCAGCGTGGGCTGGGCGATCAGCGCGCGGCCGATCGCCAGCATCTGCTGCTCGCCGCCGGACAGATAACCCGCCAGCCCGCGCCGCCGCTCGAACAGCCGCGGGAAATAGCCATAGACCAGATCGAAATCCGCGCGTGCCGCCTTCCGTCCGGTCAGCGCATAGGTGGCCGCCACCAGGTTCTCTTCCACCGTCAGGTCCTCGAACACGCGCCGCCCTTCCATCACGTGCGCCAGGCCCGATCGCACCAGGTTCTGCGGCTTGATGCCCGCCGTATCGCCGCCGCCGAACACGATGTGGCCCCGCACCAGCTCGCCGTCCTCCAGGTCCAGCAGTCCCGACACGGCCTTGAGCGTGGTCGATTTGCCGGCCCCGTTGCTGCCCAGGAGCGCCACGATGCTGCCGGCCGGCACCGACAGGGACAAGCCGCGCAGCACCTGCACCGCCTTGTTGTAGACGACCTCGATGTTGTTGATGTCGAGCACCGCCTTGGGCGGCGCCGCGGCGGTCACGCCCGCTCGCACCTCTGGTCCCCGCGCGTCATGTCCCGGATTCACGGCAGCCTCACTTGAGCACGATCCAGTCGGACGCCGGCACCATCTGCTTCTGCTTGACGTCCGCGCGATAGATCCGGCCCACGGGTATCGAGTTGCCCTTGATGGTGATCGGCACGCCGATCAGCCCGCCCGTATCGAAGTCCTTGATGCCATCCAGCGACGCCTTCATGTTGGCCGCGGTCAGTTCCTTGCCGGCATCCAGCGTACGCTTGGCGACCTCGGAGAACAGCATGGCGGCCAGAAAGCCCTGCATGTAGCCCGTGCTCTGGTACTGCGGCCGCATCTCGCGGATCTTCTTGAGCATCGGCGCGTCGGCCGCCTGGTCGTAGTAATAGCGGTACGGCATCACACCCATGAAGCCCTCGGCATCCTCCCCCATCTGCATCACGGTCGAGTTGTCCATCGTCCAGAATGTGCCCATGTAGCGCGTCTTCAGCCCCATGCGCTTGCCCTGCCCCACGAACTCGGGAATCGGCGCCAGCACGTAGCCATGGAAGATGGTGAAGTCCGGATCCGCGCGGCGCAGCTTGATGACTTCTGTCGACACGTCCACGCTGCCCGGCGGCGTCATGATTTCGGTCGCCACCTTCAGGCCCAGCTTCTCGGCCACCGCACGCGAACTGGCAATCGGGTCGCGGCCGAACTCCGTGTCCGAATACACAAACGCCACCTTGGCGCCCGGCTGCTCCTTGGCGATGTAGCGCAGCAGGATGCCGAACATCTCGGTGTAATCCGGCCCCAGCATGAACTGGGCGGGATACTTGGCCGGGTCATTCAGTTCGGTCGCAAACGACGCGCCCGTCATCAGGATGTCGCCCGTTCGGTTCAGCTCGGCGTTGATGGTCTTGGAAAAGCCCGTCGAATCGCCGTAATAGAAATTGACCTTGTTCTGGCTGGTGATCTTCTTGAACGCCGCCACTGACGCGTCCACCTTGTACGCGGTGTCCTCCGGCACGTAACGCAGCTTGCGGCCCTTGATGCCGCCCTGGTCGTTGATGATCTTCACGTAATCCGTGATCCCGGCGTGGATGCCCTGCCCCGCAAAGGCGAACACGCCGCTCAGCGGGATCGAGCC
The DNA here is from genome assembly GCF_002388205.1 of Achromobacter sp. UBA4530. Classification (NCBI taxonomy): domain Bacteria; kingdom Pseudomonadati; phylum Pseudomonadota; class Betaproteobacteria; order Burkholderiales; family Alcaligenaceae; genus Achromobacter; species Achromobacter sp. UBA4530. The sequence goes on from NZ_DGMA01000008.1 coordinate 374,340, forward strand.
GCCCAGCACCAGATCCTCGGCCGCCTGCGCGGCGGGCGCCGCCGCCAGTGCTGCCGCCAGGCCCAACGGGGCCAACAATCTCGATAAACCGCTGCCTATCCGGATGCGCTTCATGGTTTGTCTCCTGGGTCTTATAGATGGCCGCCGTCACGCCGCACGCATCGCGCTACGTGCGAAATGGCCATAGGTGAAAGAATCGGCGCACGCGCCGCCAGATTTCCGCGAGCCCGTGCGGCTCGAAGATCAGGAAGCCCACGATCAGCAGGCCGAAAACAATGGTGCGCACCGGCGATATCAGCCGCAGTGCGTCGCCGCCCACCGGCAGCCAGCCGACAACCAGCTTCAGGAACTCGGGCACCATCGTCATGAAGATGGCGCCCAGGATGGATCCCAGAATCGAGCCCATGCCGCCCACGATGATGGCCGCCAGAAAGAAGATCGACATGATGAGCGGAAAGCTCTCGGGCGTGACCACGCGGAAAAAGTACGCCCACAAACCGCCCGCCACGCCGGCGTAGAACGAAGACAGTCCGAAGGACAGCAGCTTGTAGCGCAAGAGCCGGATGCCCAGCACCTCGGCGGAAATGTCGCGGTCGCGGATCGCGATGAACGCCCGGCCGATGCGCGTGCGGAACAGATTGGCCGCGCCCAGCACCATCAGCACGGTCACCGGCACGATCAGCCAGTAGATCTTGAACGAGGTGTCCAGGTCCATGCCCAGGACGCGCGCCGGCGGCACCTGCAGGCCGCTTGTGCCGCCGGTGAATTGCCAGTTTGCAAAGATGAAATGCGCGATGAAGGACGCGGCGATCGTGGAAATCGCCAGGTACAGTCCTTTCACCCGCAACGAGGGTATGCCGACCAGCAGCCCGCCCAGCATTGCCACGATGCCGCCGGCCAGCAGGTTGACGAGAACCGGCGTGCCCAGGTGCAGCTCCATCACCCCCACGGTGTACGCGCCCAGGCCCATGAAAGCCGCCTGCCCCAGGCTGACCAGCCCGGTGTAGCCGGTCAGGATGTTCAGCCCCGTCGCGCTGGCGATGTTGATGGCGACCAGGCACGCCAGATACAGCCAATAGGCGTTCGCCACAAAGGGAAACAGCACCAGCGAGGCCGCCAGCAGCGCCAGCCACACGCGCTGCGTGCGCGTGTCGACAAGCGCCTCGTCGGCCAGGTAAGTCTGCTTGGCGGTCGCGATGCGCATGGATCAAAGCCTCTCGATTTCACGGGTGCCGAACAAGCCATAGGGCCTGGCCATCAGCACGACCACCAGCACAACGAACGTGGCCAGCAGCTTGTACTCGCCCCCCAGATACGCGCCGGCCCACGCTTCCAGCAGGCCGATGAAGATGCCGCCAACCAGCGCGCCGGCAACGCTGTCCAAACCGCCCACGATCACGACCACCAGCACCGACAGCCCGAACACGCCCATCGACGACGAAATGCCGCCGATCGCGCCCACGATCACGCCTGACACCGCGGCAATGGCGCCCGCCGTCACCCACGCCAGCGAAAACACGCGCGGCACGTTGATGCCCATCGCATACGCCGCGCCCTGATCCGACGCGGTCGCGCGCAGGGCCACGCCGCCGCGCCAGTAGCGGAACACCACCAGCACCAGCAGCGCCAGCACCACCGCCACCCAGAAGCCGTAGAACACTTTGGGCGCCACGAACGCCTCGCCCACCATGACGGGCGCGCGCGGCATGAACTCCGGCAGGCGCCGCTGATCGGCCGTCCAGATGAGTTCGACCGCGCCGACCAGAATCGACGCGAGGCCCACAGTGATCATGAAGACGGAGATCGGCGATTCGCCCAGCATCGGCCGTATCGTCAGGCGCTCGACAACGGCGCCCAGCGCGCCGGACACGACGACCGCGCCGACGATGGCCAGCCAGATCGGCCACTCCATGCCCGTCGCAAACGCGTAGAACACGTAGGCGCCCAGCATCAGGAACTCGCCGATGGCGATGTTGACCACGCGGGTCGCCTTGTACACGATCACGAACGCCAGCGCGGCCAGGGCATACAGGCCGCCGCTGCCCAGCCCGGCCAGCGACACCTCCAGCAGGAACAGCCAGTCCATCAGGCTGCCTCCCGCAACCGCCGGCGCAGATCGCCCACGTCGCCCGCGCCCAGATACGCCTTGATGACCTCGGGATTGGCCTGCACCTCTGCCGGCGTGCCATGGGCGATCACCTGCCCAAAGTTCAGCACCACGACGTGATCCGACAGGTCCATCACCATGCCCATGTCGTGCTCCACCATCAGCACGGTCACGCCCCATTCAGAGCGCGCATCCAGGATGAAGCGCGCCATGTCGTCCGTCTCTTCGCGGTTCATGCCGGCAACCGGCTCGTCCAGCATCAGCACCTTCGGCTGCATCGCCAGCGCCCGCGCCAGCTCCACCCGCTTTTGCAACCCGTACGACAGCGCCGCGACCGGCGCGTGGCGGATATGGTCGATCTCCAGGAAGTCGATGATGCGTTCTTCGATGTCAGCCCGCAGCGCCATTTCCTCGCGGCGCGCGCGGCCCAGGTAGAACAGCGCATCCAGCACGTTGGTGCGCAGATGCGCGTGGCGGCCCAGCTTGATGTTGTCCAGCACCGTCATGCCGCGGAACAACGCAATGTTCTGGAAGCTGCGCGCCAGCCCAAGCCTGGCGCGTTCCGGCGCATGCACGCGCGTGATGTCGCGGCCCTCGAAGCGGATGCGTCCGGCGGCCGGTTTGTAGAACCCGGAGATCGTGTTGAACAGCGAGGTCTTGCCGGCGCCGTTCGGGCCGATGACCGTGGTGATGGAGCCGGGCGCGACGCGAAAGCCCACATTGGTGAGCGCCTTCACCCCGCCGAACGCCAGCGTCACCCCCTCGGCCTCCAGCAACGCAGGCCTGTCGGACTGATCCACCATTTGTCTCCCCGCTTTTGATGCGAAGTTTTTTTGCCGCCTGTGGCGGGCATTTTTTACGACGGTGAACCTGGCGACCCTGCGAGGCAGGTGATGCAACGAACCTGTCTTTACCTTCGCCAGTACAGCGCCGGAAAATCGTTCTATGCGTTACGCTAAGCGTGCTCAAACCCCAACCAAGCAAGCGCTCGGTTCAGACCATAGCATCGCGGTTTTTTGATCGACAGTTGGTATTTACCCGACAACGGAGACTCGCCATGACCCAGGAACTACCGGAGTTCCAGACGCTGTTGCTGGAGACCGACGGCGCCCTCGCCACTCTGACGCTGAACCGCGCGGACGCGCTCAACGCCATCGATGTCGCCATGGCCCGCGACCTGCTGCGGGCCGCGCAGTGGCTCGAAACCCGCGACGCCGTGAAGGTCGTGCTGTTGCGCGGCGTGGGCAAGGCCTTCTGCGCGGGCGGCGACATCAGCATGTTCACGGGCGACACCGAAACGGTGCGCGCCACGCTGTCGGATCTCTTCACGCCACTCAATGATTTCGTCGCGCGCATTCCGCGCATGGACAAGGTCTGGCTCGCGCAGGTGCACGGCGTGGCAGCGGGCGCGGGCCTGTCGCTGGTGCTGGCTTGCGATCTGGCCATCGCCGAAGCCGGCGCACGCTTCATGACGGCCTACCTGAAGCTCGGCGCCACGCCCGATGCCGGCATGACGCATGGCCTCATCCGCGCCGCCGGTCCCAAGCGCGCGCTTGATCTTCTGTTGCGGCACGACGCGTTCACCGCTGACGAGGCGCAGGAGTGGGGCATCATCACGCGCACCGCGCCGGCCGGTGAACTGGCGGCTGCGGCGCAGGCTTATGCGCAGGATTTCGCCCGCCACGCACCGCACGGCATTGCAGGCGCCAAGGCATTGCTGCGCAGTGCCGCGCACGCGCCGCTGGAAACGCAGCTTGCCGAAGAGACCGCACGCTTTCTGCAGTCGGCCGCGCGGGCGGACTTCGCGGAGGGCGTCGCGGCGTTCCGCGAAAAGCGCCCTCCCCGTTTCACCGGCCAGTAGCGCTAGCGCGCCTCGGCGACGCTGGCCCAGTCGGGCGCGCGCTTCTGCACGAAGGCGCTCAAGCCTTCGTGCGCCTCCGGCGTGGCAGCGGCGTTGCAGAACACCTCCACCGCCGTCGCGACCCGGCGCCGGTACTCGTTGTCGTTGCTGTACACGAATGCGCGCCGTCCCATCGCCAGGACTTCCGGGGGCTTGTCGGCCAGCGACCGCGCCAGCGCGCGCGCTCGATCCAGCAGCTCGGCCTCCGGCGCCACGCGCGTCACCAGGCCCATCGCGTGCGCCTCGTGCGCGTCGAAGGTGCGGCCGGTGAACAGCAGATCGAACGCCCGGTGCTTGCCGACGATGGCCGGCAGATGCACGTAATGAATGGCGGGCAGCACACCCACGTCGATCTCCGGATAACCGAACGTCGCGGTGTCGGCCGCCACAATCATGTCGCTGGAAATCGCGACCGTCATGCCGCCGCCGCGCACCGCGCCCGACACGACGGATATCGACGGCTTGGTCAGATTGAACTGCGCGTCATACAGCTTGATGTAGAGCCGCGTCAACAACTCGCGCACGCGCGCGGGCGTGCTTTGCAGCAGCTGCTTCATATCCAGCCCCGCGCAAAATCGGCCCGGCAGACCGCTCGCCAGCAGCACCGCGCGCACGGACGGATCCGCATCTGCCTCGTCCAGCGCGCCGATCAGCGCGTCCAGCACGCCCACGTCCAGCGCGTTGACGGGCGCATGGCACAGATGAATTTCCGCAATGCCGTCGCGGACCTCATAACGCAAGGGACTCATATCGCATCTCCGTGGGCGGCGTGTTGCTGCACGCTGCCGGTTGCCAACATCGTTGCGACCTCCGATTCGTCAAAGCCCAGTTCCGCAAGGATCTCGCGACTGTGCTCGCCCAGCATCGGCGCGGGCCGCGCAGCGACGCGCGGCTGCCGTCCGAAGCGCACAGGCAGGCCTACGTTGCGAACCTCGCCCAGGACCGGATGCTGGCTCGTCACGATCAGCTCACGCGACGCGACCTGCGGATGCGCCAGCGCCTGGTCCAACGTGTGAATGGCGGAACAAGCAATGCCCGCCGGCTTGAGCACGTCCAGCCATTGCGCCACCGTGCGCGTCTCGATGCACGACTGCACCAGGGCAACCGTCGCATCAAAGTTGCGGACACGTTCGGCATTGGTCGCAAACGCCGGCGCATCCACATAATCCTGCAGCCCCGCCGCCGCGCAGAAACGCCGCCACTGCGCGTCGTTACCCACCCCCAGCATCAGATCGCCATCAGATGCGCGAAAGGCCTGGTAAGGACACATGGCCGGATGCCCGGTGCCCATGCGCCGGGGCACCTTGCCCGTGCGCCAATAGTTCTGCGCCATGTAGGACATCAGGCCCAACGACGTATCCAGCAGCGACACGTCCAGATACTGCCCCTTGCCCGTCTGGCCGCGCTCCAGCAGCGCCGCCAGAATCCCGCTCAGCGCAAACGAACCGGTGCCCAGATCCACGGGCGAAAAGCTGGCACGCGCAAAATTGCCGCCCGGATCGCCCATCGTGCTGATCATGCCGCTGAAGGCTTGCAGCATGACGTCGTAGCCGGGCTCCTCGCCCATCGGACCCTCACGCCCATAGCCCGAGATCTCGCAGTACACGAGGCGCGGGTTGATGCCAGCGAGCGTCTCGTAGTCCACGCCCAGCCGCGCGGCGGTCTTGCCGCCAAAGCCCTGCAGCACGACGTCGGCCTGCGCGGCCAGGCGATGCACCACCGCCCGCCCCGCCTCGGACTTCAAGTCCACCGCCAGGCTGCGCTTGTTGTGATTGACGGCCAGAAAAGTCGCGGATTGGCCCGCATCCTGCGGCAACCACGCCCGCGTATCGTCGCCGGTGCCCACCGGTTCGACCTTGATCACGCGCGCGCCCAGCTCGCCCAGATACTGCCCGCACAGCGGTCCCGCCAGCACCTTGCTCAGGTCCAGGACGGTGATGTTCTTCAATGGAGTCATGCGATGCCCGCCTGCCGTGTTCACTGTTCCGCCTTCAGCCCAATGGTGTTCGCGGCCTGCGTCCACTGCGCGGTTTCCTGCTTGAAGAAGTCATCCAGCTTGGCCGGCGCCACCTGAAAGGCCTCGGCCCCGCGCTCCTGCATCGCTTTGCGGTACGCGTCGCTGGCCACTACCTTGGCAACCGCGGCGCGCAGCTTCTGCACGACGTCGTCCGGCGTGCCGGCGGGCGTCTGCAACGCGAACCAGAACTTCAAATCCAGACTGGGATAGCCCGCCTCTTTCAAGGTGGGCACGTTCGGCAGCAACGGCGATCGTTCGGCGGACGTGATGGCCAGCGCCTTCAACCGGCCGCCTTGCACCTGCCCGATACTGGTGGACATGCTGTCGAACAGAAAGTCGACCTGCCCGCCGATCACATCGGTCACGGCATTGGCGCTGCCCTTGTAGGCCACACCCACAGCCTGAAAATTGGCCAGCTTCTGCAGCGACGCGCCGTACACGTGCGGCGAGCTGCCGGGACCGAACGTCGCGTAGCTCAGGCCGTGCGGCGCGCTGCGCCCGCGCTCGACCAGCTCGGCCAGCGTGTTGACGGGTGTGCGCTCGGGGTTCACGACCAGCAGGTTCGGCATCGCGCCCGTCGTGCCGACCGGCACATAATCCTTCAGCGGATGCATCTTGGCGCTGGGATACATCAGCGGATTGATGGCCTGCATGGCCACCGTGTTGTGCATCAGCGTGTAGCCATCGGTCGGACCATTGAGCACGCTCTGGTAGCCCACGTTGCCGCTCGCGCCCGGCTTGTTCTGCACGATGACCTGCTGGCCCAGTTCACGCGCCAGCGGCTCGGCCACCAGGCGCGCGATGAAATCCGTTGGCCCGCCCGCTGAAAACGGCACCACCAGCGTGATGGGCTTGGAGGGCCACGCTTCCGCAGACGCGGGCGCGGACAGCGCCGAACAAGCGAGGCAGGCGGCAAACAGTTTGTTGAGCGTCATGATGTCTCCTGTGGTTCTTCTTGGATGACGCCCATTATCGGAAGCGGATTGCTATATTAGAAATACCGTTTAAATATGCGGGCCATAACAAAAAAATGATGGCCCGCTTTTTTGAGATCCTTCATGTCCATGTCCATACGCGCGATGCAATGCTTTGTCGCGGTGGTGTCAACGGGTTCGATCAGCCGCGCCGCCACGGCGCTGCATGTGGCCCAGCCTGCGCTCAGTTTGCAGATCCGCAATCTTGAAGAAGACCTGGGCGTCGTCCTGCTGCAACGCAGCGCCCGCGGCGTTACGCCCACCGCGGCGGGCTCGCGCCTGTTGGCGCACGCGCGTGAAATCCTCGGCCGCATCGACGCGGCGCGTGCCGATGTGCGCGAAGACCTCAACGCGCCGCGTGGCACGGTGTCGCTGGCCATGTCGATGTCCATGGCCAAGCTGCTGACGGTGCCGCTGCTGCGGTTCAGCCTCGCCCACTGGCCGGGCGTCTACTTGAAGATCATCGAGTCCAGCACGGGCTACATCCCCGGCTTCGTCAGCTCGGGCCATGCCGATCTGGGACTGACATTCAGCGATGAAGCGTCCGTCGATCTGCGTTTCCAGCATCTGATCGACGAGGAGCTGGTGGTCGTATCACCGCCCCTGGCAAAACGCGGCAAACGCGCATCATCAGAGCTGGCTGCGCTGCCGACCATCAGCCTGCGCGCCCTGTCCGCGTTGCCTTTGGTGCTGCCGGGCAATCCGCACAGCCTGCGACGCTTACTGGATCAATATCAGCAGCGCGAACAAGTTGAATTCCGCGTCATTGCCGAAGCCAACGCCATCCCGCAGCTGATCGAGCTGGCGCAGGCCGGCGTCGCCCATACGATCCTGTCGTTTGAAGCCGTACGCCAGGAGGCCGAGCGCGGCCTCGTGCAATTGCGGCGGATCAGCCGGCCCCGTCTGACCCGCCCGGTATTCCTGTGCCGTTCCGATGTGCTGCCGCTGTCGCTGGCGGCCGCAGCCGTCGCGGACCGCGTCGCCCGCATCATCACCGACGCGGGGCCTGCCGCGGCGCGCGCGTAGCGCTCAGACGATCCGCTTTTCGACCGCTTGCGCCCAGCGGCGCGCGACCGTGGGCGACGTGGCGCAGGTGGCGGACTCGGTGACGACGCGCACCGCCCGTTCCAGCAGCTGGATATCGGCCTCGTGCTGGCGTGCGACGTGGGGGTCTTCAAAGAAGATGACGCGCTGGCATTGGTGCTCAAGCACCAGCTCCGCAATCTGCGCATCGCCGCCCAGCGGGCCGCTCAGGTAGCGATGCACCCACGGCGTGTCCTTGGGCCAGCCGCGCGACCACGCCAGCTCATTGAGCCGGCCGCCGGTCGTGCCGGTGGCCACGCGCCGGGCAAAGCGCGACAGCACATCGAAATGCTCGCTGGCAAACGCCACCATCTCGTCCTTGAGCGCGTCGTGGGCAATCATCGCCAGCGTCTGACCCGAGAAATTGAAATGGCGCGACACGGATGCATCCGGCGCCAGCCCGGCGTGTATGCGTTCGACCTCCATCCATTCGATGGCGCCCGCCAGCGTCGAAATGAACGGACGGCCATGCGTGATGCACTGCCGCTTGAGCGCCAGCGCTTCGGGGAAAATCGACGACGGGTCAACGGGATCGATCAGGTAGATCGCGCCATCAAACGGCGCCTGGCCGTCACGACCTTCGGTCACGCGCGCCACCAGCTTCATCAGGCCGCCCTCGCGGCCGTACGGGTAACGGATCAGACCGGGATAACCCTGCAGCATGCCCTCGCGCACGATCGCATCATGGGTACGCCCCACCGTGTGCAACTGCACGCCCAGCTCGCGGATGGTGGACGAACACGCACGCAGCCAGGTGAACAGGGCAGCGTCGGGGGTTTCATGGTGCAAACGATTGGCGGCCAGGCCAAAACGCAATTGGGCAGCGGGCATCGGTGGACTCGGCTGGAAAGGACAAACAAACGGATCCCCGATAATACCGTGGCGCGCGCGACGCGAGCATGTCATGCGCGAGACCGCGGCTTCGCCCAAAAAAAACGCTCCCTACAGGGAGCGTCTTGTGCAGCCACGATCAGTCGGCTTCTTCGATCCAGGCCATCTGAATGGCCTCCAGGATCTTCTCGCCGCTGTGGGCGGGATCGTCGCTGAAGCCCGGCAAGGCCATGACCCATTCGCGCAACTGCGTAAAACGCAGCACCTTCGGGTCCACGTCAGGGTGCGCGTCGTACAGCGCAGCCGCAATCTCGTAGGTGTCGGTCCACTTCATCAATGGCCCTCTTTGGCGTGATTGATCGTGTACTTGGGAATCTCGACCGTCAGGTCGGCATCGGTCACCAGCGCCTGGCACGACAGACGCGACGTGGGGGTCAGGCCCCAGGCCTTGTCCAGCAGGTCTTCCTCGTCGTCCGTGGCGTCTTCCAGCGACGAATATCCCTGTTTGACCACCACATGACAGGTCGTGCAGGCGCACGACAGTTCGCAGGCGTGCTCGATATCGATGTGGTTGTCCAGCAGCACGCGGCAGATCGACACGCCCTTGGGCGCATCTTCGATCACCGCGCCTTCGGGACAGTAGTCGGGATGAGGCAATACAGTCAGTTTCGGCATAACTTCTTATCAGGCGATTTCGTCTAGTTTGCGGCCGGCCAACGCGGCGCGGATGCTGCGGTCCATGCGGCGTGCGGCAAAGTCGTCGGTCGCGGCGGACAGGGCCTGCACGGCTTGGGTGACGGTGTCCACGTCCTGCGCCTGCTGCGCCGCGATCGCGGCGTCCAGGCACTCGTCCACCCGCTTGCGTTCTTCCGGCTCGAGCAGGTCGCCGTCAACGGCCAGCGCCGCCTGCACCGATTCCACCAACTGGCGCGCGTCAACCTGCTGCTCGCGCAACATGCGCGCCTTGGCATCCGTGTCGGCCTGCGCCACGCTATCGGCCAACATCTGCGCGATCTCGTCGTCGGACAGACCGTAAGACGGCTTGACCGACACCATTGCCTCGACGCCCTGGCTCTGCTCGCGCGCCGTGACGCTGAGCAGGCCATCCGCGTCGACCTGGAAGGTCACGCGGATACGTGCGGCGCCCGCCACCATCGGCGGAATGCCGCGCAGTTCAAAGCGCGCCAGTGAACGGGAATCCGCCACCAGGTCGCGCTCGCCCTGCACCACGTGGATGCTCATGGCCGTCTGGCCATCCTTGAACGTCGTGAATTCCTGCGCGCGCGCCACAGGGATGGTGCTGTTGCGCGGAATGATGCGTTCGACCAGGCCGCCCATCGTTTCCAGGCCCAGCGACAGCGGAATCACGTCCAGCAGCAGCCAGTCTTCGCCCGGCGCCCTGTTGCCCGCCAACAGATTGGCCTGCAGCGCGGCGCCCAGCGCCACGACCTGATCCGGATCCAGATCGGTCAGCGGTTCCGTGCCGAACACCTTGGCCACCGCGGCGCGCACGACAGGCATGCGCGTCGCACCACCCACCATCACCACGCCGCGCACGTCGGCGGCCTTCAGCGCCGCATCGCGCAGCGCGCGGCGCGCTGTGTCCAGCGTGCGCTCGATCAGCGGCTGGGCCAGCGATTCAAATTCATCACGGGTAAGCGTCAGATCGACGTCGCGTCCGCCCGACAGCGTCAGCTTCAGGCTCGTCACGTCGGCGTCCGACAGCGTTTCACGCGCGGCGCGCGCCGCCATCAGTAAACCGCGGCGCTCGGCGGGCGACAGTTCGCCCAAGCCCAGCTTCGCCACGGCATGATCCGCGATCAGGACATCGAAGTCGTCGCCGCCAAGCGCCGTATCGCCGCCTGTGGAAATCACTTCGAACACACCCTGCGTCAGGCGCAGGATGGAAATATCGAACGTGCCGCCGCCCAGGTCATAAACGGCGTAGACACCCTCGGCGGCATTATCCAGCCCGTAGGCAATGGCGGCCGCGGTCGGTTCATTCAACAGGCGCAGCACGTTCAGGCCCGCCAGGCGCGCGGCGTCGCGCGTGGCCTGACGCTGCGCGTCGTCAAAATACGCGGGCACGGTAATGACCGCGCCCACCAGCTCGTCGCCCAGCACGTCTTCAGCACGTTGGCGCAGCACTGCCAGGATCTGCGCGGACACCTCAACCGGGCTCAGATCGCCCTGCGCCGTGCGGATCCGGACCATGCCGGGTGCATCGACAAACTCATAAGGCGCGCGCGTTGCCTGCGCCTCTTCCAGCGACCGGCCCATGAAACGCTTCACGGACACAACCGTGTTCAGGGGATCTTCGGCCTGCTGGGCCAGCGGCTCGCGGCCCGTGGTGACCTTGCCGCCGGGGAAATAGCGCACCGCCGACGGCAGCAAGGCATGGCCTTGCGCATCGGGCAGCACTTCAGCCACGCTGCTGCGCACGGCAGCGACCAGCGAATTGGTGGTGCCCAGGTCAATCCCGACCGCCAGCTTGCGCTGGTGCGGCGCGGGCGACTCACCGGGCTCGGAAATCTGCAATAAGGCCATGATTCTGTTTTTCTGGTCAGTAGGCCGCGCCGGACAGGCGCCCTTGACGGGAACGCCCCAGCGCGCCGTTGGCTATCCCGCGGGCTGCACGTGGGCCAGCTCCTGCGCCAGCTTTTCCACGAACATCCATTCCCGCACCTTGCGCCCGGCCGCCGCGTAATCGCGTTCGTCATCCAGAAGGCGCGTCAGCGTGGCGCGCATCTCGGCACGCGCCTCGTCCAGTTCGGCTTGCAACGCGTTCAGAACGTTAGCGTCGTCGCGCCCGTCATCCAGCATCTCGCGCCAAGTCATCTGCTGCATCAGGAAAGCGCCGTCCATGGACGTGTTGCTTTCGGTCTGCAGGTCCACGCCGGCCTGCTCGCACAGGTAGCGGGCCCGCAGCAGCGGATCCTTCAATTCGCGATAGGCCTCGTTGGCCCGTGCCGCCCATTGCATCGCCACGCGGCGTTCCGCGGGGCTGGCCGTGGCAAAGCGGTCGGGGTGCACCTTCGCGGCGACGGTGCGCCAGGCGTGCTCAAGCGCCTGGCCGTCCAGGTCGAATCGTGCCGGCAAGCCAAACAGGCTGAAGTGATCGTCACCAGCCAAGACTTACACCGTGAACGACTCGCCGCAGCCGCAGGTCGCCTTCTCGTTGGGGTTGCGGAACTTGAAGCCTTCGTTCAGGCCCTCACGGGCGTAGTCCAGCTCCGTGCCATCGAGATACGACAGGCTCTTGGGGTCAATGAAGACCTTCACGCCAAAGCTCTCGAAGACGACATCTTCCGCTTCGACCGCGTCGACATACTCCAACTTGTAGGCCATGCCGGAGCAGCCCGTCGTCCTAACGCCGAGCCGCAAGCCGATACCCTTTCCGCGCTTCTGCAAGTAGCGGCCGATGTGGGTGGCAGCCTGTTGGGTCAGGGTAACGGACATGATCAGCCCGCCACAGCTTCGGCGGTGGCCGAATGCTTTTCTTTGTAGTTCTGCACCGCGGCCTTGATCGCGTCTTCGGCCAGGATGGAACAGTGCACCTTCACCGGCGGCAGCGCCAGTTCTTCGGCGATCTGCGTGTTGCGGATGTTCATGGCTTGGTCCAGCGTCTTGCCCTTGACCCATTCGGTCACGAGCGAGCTGGAGGCGATGGCCGAGCCACAGCCGTAGGTCTTGAAGCGCGCATCTTCAATAACGCCAGCTTCGTTCACCTTGATCTGCAGCTTCATCACGTCGCCACAGGCCGGCGCGCCGACCATGCCGGTGCCCACCGAGTCGTCCGACTTGTCGAACGAACCGACGTTGCGGGGGTTTTCGTAGTGATCCAGAACTTTGGTGCTGTAAGACATGTTAATTCTCCACGTATATCAAGGCGCGGGCGCTTAGTGCGCGGCCCACTGCACGGTGTTCAAATCGATGCCTTCCTTGGCCATTTCCCAAAGCGGAGACATATCGCGCAGCTTGCCAACCCGGCTCTTGATCAGTTCGACCGCAAAGTCCACTTCCTTCTCGGTCGTGAAACGACCCAGCGTGAAGCGGATCGAGCTGTGCGCCAGTTCATCGTTGCGGCCCAGGGCGCGCAGCACGTACGAAGGCTCCAGGCTGGCCGAGGTGCAGGCCGAACCGCTGGAAACCGCAAGCTCCTTGATCGCCATGATCAGGGACTCGCCTTCGACGTAGTTGAAGCTCACGTTCAGGTTGTGCGGCACGCGCTGGTCCATGTCGCCGTTCAGGTAGACCTCTTCGATCTCCGACAGGCCATTCCACAGGCGATCACGCAGCATGCGGATGCGCTCGTTCTCGGTGCCCATTTCTTCGCGCGCCAGGCGGAAGGCTTCGCCCATGCCGACGATCTGGTGCGTGGCCAGCGTGCCCGAGCGGAAACCGCGCTCATGACCGCCGCCATGCATCTGCGCTTCGATACGGATACGCGGCTTGCGGCGCACGTACAACGCACCAATGCCCTTGGGGCCGTAAGTCTTGTGGGCCGAGAACGACATCAGGTCGACCTTGAGCTTCTGCAGGTCGATTTCCACCTTGCCGGTCGCCTGAGCGGCGTCGACGTGGAAAATGATGCCCTTTTCGCGGCAGATTTCACCCAGCGTTTCCACGTCCTGGATCACGCCGATTTCGTTGTTCACCATCATCACGGACACCAGCACGGTGTCGGGACGCAGCGCAGCCTTGAAGACCTCCAGGTCGATCAGGCCGTTGTCCTTGACGTTCAGATAGGTGACTTCGAAGCCCTGGCGCTCCAGCTCACGACAGGTGTCCAGAACCGCCTTGTGTTCGGTCTTGACCGTGATGATGTGCTTGCCGCGCTCGGCATAGAAGTTTGCCGCGCCCTTGATGGCGAGGTTGTTGGATTCGGTGGCGCCGGAGGTCCAGACGATTTCGCGCGGGTCGGCATTGACCAGCTTGGCGACTTGTTCGCGGGCGCGTTCGACGGCCTCTTCGGATTCCCAGCCAAACGCATGGCTGCGCGACGCCGGGTTGCCGAAGTTTTCGTACAGCCACGGCACCATGGCATCAACAACGCGGGGATCGACAGGCGTCGTGGCCGAATAATCCAGATAGATCGGACGGGTGGTCATTTCTACAACTCCTACTTCTTATACGGTGGCGTTGGCAGCAACAGTGGTGGTCGGGGCGTTGGCGGCGGTTGCGCCTCCCACCCGGTTCACGCGCACTGCGCAGGCCTGCGCTTGATTGGTCGCTTCCTGCAATTGGCGCACACGCTGCTGGTCGACGAGATCCTGCAGGGACACCGAATCCAGGTAATCCACCATCTTGCGATTCAACGTAGCCCAGAGTTCATGCGTCATGCACTTGCCCGGCTTGCCGTCGTTGCCGCTCGTACAGTCCCGCTTGCCGCCACAGCTCGTGGCGTCCAGCGGTTCGTCGACGGCGAAGATGATGTCTGCAACAGTCACGTTGCGCGCCAGGCGCGCAAGCGAATAACCGCCGCCCGGGCCGCGGACGCTGTCCACGAGCTCGTGACGACGGAGTTTTCCGAAGAGCTGTTCCAGATACGAAAGCGAAATGTTCTGACGCTGGCTGATGGCCGCAAGAGTGACCGGGCCGCTATGCTGCCGCATAGCCAAGTCGATCATGGCAGTCACGGCGAAACGCCCTTTGGTAGTTAGCCGCATGGTGAATTCCCTGTGATTCCGGCAGTGGCCGCCAGCGAATCCAGCGGTCAATACCCGAGTAATTGGCTCAAGTATAGCCTATTCCCGACTAATTTGGTATGGCTCCCGGCTACAAAAAACCGCGCATCTGCGCGGTTTTTTACTACCTTGTGCCCTGAGAGCCGCTCTGCGAGCGACTCTGCAACCGGCCGATCAGGCAGCCTGGTACTGGGTAGCGCGCTTGCGGACCAGTTCGAGAACACCCTGGCAGGCATCTTCGAGGTAGTCCAGGACTTTGCCGAAACCGTCGGCGCCACCGTAGTACGGATCGGGCACGGTGGCTTCTTCGAATTCATTGGCAAAGCGCATCAGGAGCATCAGCTTGTGCTGGTACGCCTTGGGGCATTGCTGCTGCATGGCGGACAGATTGTCCCAGTCCATGGCGAGGATAAGATCAAAGTCACGGAAGTCTTCCGCGGTGACCTGACGCGCCTCGCAGTGAGTGATCTCGTAGCCGCGCTTACGTGCCGCAGCCTGCGCCCGGGCATCAGGCGCCTCGCCGATATGAAACGCGTGCGTGCCCGCGGAGTCGATGCGCACAACATCGCCCAAACCCGCGTCATTCACCAAATGGCGAAACACGCCCTCTGCGCTCGGCGAGCGACAGATATTGCCCATGCAAACGAAAAGTACCTTGGTCATCATGGAAGCAAGTGTGCGGGAAAACCCGAGATAAGGCAAGCTTTTTTTGCACCTGCGCAATTGACGTAGCGCAAATTAATGTGGCACATAATCCCAAATAAATCATGGAGTTGCAAGCTTGTGTTCAGGTAACCCATGAGACGCAACGCGCGCAAAATTCCGGAATGGTTACACCATGATGGCAGCGCACCACTTTTTGAGCTTTTTCAGCTTGCCGTAAGCGAACAGACATGAATTGAAACGTTCGGCCTTGCCCTACACTGCCCCGTCCAGCAGCACACGCTGCTTGAGGGCATTGAGCGAGTCTCGGGCGGCAGCAGCCTGTTCGAATTCGAGATTGCGGGCGTGGTCCATCATCAGCTTTTCCAGTCGCTTGATCTCGCGCGCCAGGGCCTTCTCGTCCTTCAACAATTCCGCGGGAACTGCCGCTTCCAGCGTGTCGTGTTGGGCAGGCGCCACGATACCGTCGATCAATTCGCGCACCGCTTTGTGGACGCCGCGCGCAGTGATGCCGTTGTCGACGTTGAATTGAAGCTGCTTCGTGCGCCGGCGGGCAGTCTCGTCCATGGCGCGTTTCATCGAATCCGTGATCCGGTCGGCATAGAGAATCGCGTGACCGTTCAGGTTGCGGGCCGCGCGGCCGATGGTCTGAATGAGGCTGCGCTCTGAGCGCAGGAAGCCCTCCTTGTCGGCATCCAGGATGGCCACCAGCGACACCTCCGGAATATCCAGACCCTCGCGTAGCAGGTTAATCCCCACCAGGACGTCGAACGTGCCCAGGCGCAGGTCCCGCAGGATTTCGACGCGCTCGACCGTGTCAATGTCCGAGTGCAGGTAGCGCACCTTCACGCCATGCTCGCTCAGGAAGTCCGTCAGGTCTTCGGCCATCCGCTTGGTCAGCGTCGTGACCAGCACGCGGTCGCCTTGAGAAACACGCGCCTTGATCTGGCCCAGCAGGTCGTCCACCTGCGTGCGAGCGGGCAACACCTGGACGATAGGGTCGACAAGGCCTGTGGGACGCACCACCTGCTCCACGACGTTGTCCGCGTGCTCCTGTTCGTATGCAGCAGGCGTTGCCGAAACAAATACGCACTGGCGCATCCGCGTCTCGAACTCCTCGAGCTTGAGCGGACGATTGTCCAGCGCCGACGGCAGGCGAAAACCGTACTGCACCAGCGTTTCCTTGCGGGACCGGTCGCCGCGGTACATAGCGCTGAGCTGGCCGATCGTGACGTGGCTCTCGTCAATGAACATCAGCGCGTCGGACGGCAAATAATCAATCAGGGTCGGTGGCGGGTCGCCCGGCGCGGCGCCTGACAAATGACGCGAGTAGTTCTCGATGCCCTTGCAGAACCCAAGCTCCTGCAGCATTTCCAGATCGAAGCGGGTGCGTTGCTCAAGACGCTGAGCCTCGACCAGGTGACCATCGTCGACGAACCGCTTGACGCGTTCCCGCAGCTCTTCCTTGATGGTTTCGATGGCGCGCAGCACGGTGTCGCGCGGCGTCACGTAATGCGAGCCGGGATAGACGGTGAAGCGCGGCAGCTTCTGGCGGATGCGACCCGTCAGAGGATCGAACAGTTCGAGCGTTTCGATTTCGTCATCGAACAACGTCACGCGCAACGCGAGCTCGGCGCTTTCTGCCGGGAAGATGTCGATGGTCTCGCCACGCACGCGGAAGACCCCACGCGTGAACTCGGCGTCATTACGGGTGTACTGCATGGCGACCAGGCGCGCGAGGATCTCGCGGCGGGCGATCTGGTCGCCCGCGCGAAGGATCAACACCATCGCGTGATAGTCGCCCGGGTTGCCGATACCGTAGATGCACGACACCGTGCCCACGATGATCGTGTCGCGCCGTTCGAGCAGGCTTTTGGTGGCCGACAGCCGCATCTGCTCGATGTGTTCGTTGATGGACGAGTCTTTTTCAATGAACAGGTCGCGCGTCGGCACATAGGCCTCGGGCTGGTAGTAATCGTAGTAAGAGACGAAATACTCCACCGCGTTCTTCGGGAAGAACTCGCGCATTTCGGCGTAGAGCTGCGCGGCCAATGTCTTGTTGGGCGCAAGGACCAGCGCCGGGCGGCCCATGCGCGCGATCACGTTGGCCATGGTGTAGGTTTTGCCTGACCCGGTCACGCCCAGCAGCGTCTGGTACATGAGGCCGTCTTCGACACCCTGCGTCAGCCCTGCGATAGCCGTGGGCTGGTCCCCCGCAGGCGGATAGGGTTGATAGAGGTGAAACGGGCTGTCAGGGAAATCGACGAATCCCGGACCTGCGGCGGGAGCCCCCGCGCTCGGGTCTATTGCGCTCTTAGGCATGCTAGACTGTTCCAGGGTAAACCCCCCATTATCCACAGCACTTCGTACTGCGTCCACCCACCTCATCAGAGTCCCATGAGCACCCTATTCGATTCCGTCGAGCTCGCGCCGCGCGACCCCATTCTTGGCCTGAACGAACAATACAACGCGGACACCCGCCCCGGTAAAGTGAACCTGGGCGTGGGCGTGTATTACGATGATCAGGGACGGATCCCGCTCCTGGGCGCAGTGCGCAAGGCCGAAACCGCCCGCATCGAAGCCGCCGCCGCTCGCGGCTATCTGCCGATCGAAGGCATCGCCGGCTACAACGCCGGTGCTCAGGCGCTGCTGCTGGGCAAGGATTCCGCGCTGGCTGCCGCTGGTCGCGTGCTGACCACGCAAGCTCTGGGCGGCACTGGCGCCCTGAAGATCGGCGCCGATTTCCTGCGCCAATTGCTGCCGGGCTCCAAGGTCCTGATCAGCGATCCCAGCTGGGAAAACCACCGCGCCCTGTTCGAACGCGCCGGTTTTGAAGTCGGCACCTATGCCTACTACGACGCCACCACCCGCGGCCTGAATTTCGAAGCCATGCTGGCCGACCTGAAGGCCGCGCCCGCCAAGACCGTCGTCGTGCTGCATGCGTGCTGCCACAACCCCACGGGCGCGGATCCCACCCCCGACCAGTGGAAGCAGATCGCCGCTGTCGTCAAGGAAAACAACCTGGTCCCGTTCCTGGACATCGCCTACCAAGGGTTTGGCGACGGCCTGACGGAAGACGCCTCGGTCGTGCGCCTGTTCGCGGACCTGGACATGACCATGTTCATCAGCTCGTCGTTCTCGAAGTCGTTCTCGCTGTACGGCGAGCGCGTCGGCGCGCTGACCGTCGTGGCCGGCAGCAAGGACGAAGCCACGCGCGTGCTGAGCCAGCTCAAGCGTGTCATCCGCACCAACTACTCCAACCCGCCCACGCACGGAGGCACGGTGGTCTCCACGGTGCTGAACACGCCCGAGCTGTTCGCCCTCTGGGAAGAAGAACTGGCCGGCATGCGTGATCGCATCCGCCTGATGCGCGCGCAACTGGTCGACAAGATCAAAGAGCACGGCGGCAAGCAGGACTTCAGCTTCGTGCTGAAGCAGCGCGGCATGTTCTCGTACTCGGGCCTCTCCGCCGCTCAGGTGGACCGTCTGCGTGAAGAACATGGCGTCTACGCCGTGTCCAGCGGACGCATCTGCGTGGCCGCGCTGAACAGCGGCAACATCGACAAGGTGGCAGCCGGAATCGCAGCTGTGCTGTAAATCACCAGGCGGCCCAAGCCGTCTTCAGCCAGAAACGGGACCTGCGGGTCCCGTTTTTGCTGCATTCGAGACCGGCTTGCTTTTTTGCGCTGCGTCCCCCAGAATGGCGCTGTATATATGTACAGTCCGCTCGCACCGGATCATCGCCATGGCCAGCAAACTCACGGATCGCCAACAACAAATCCTGGACCTCATCAGGCAAACGGTCACGCGCACCGGCTTTCCGCCGACGCGTGCCGAGATCGCCCAGGCCCTGGGTTTTCGCTCTCCCAACGCCGCCGAAGACCACCTTAAGGCGTTGGCACGCAAGGGCGCCATCGAGCTCACGGCCGGCGCCTCGCGGGGCATCCGCTTGAAGGACGCCGCCACCGCGCCCGCCCAGGCCTCACTCCCCATCCCTGCCCTCGCCCAGCTTCTCTTGCCGCTGGTCGGCCGTGTTGCGGCAGGTAGCCCGATTCTTGCGGCCGAGCATGTCGAACGCGAAGTCGGCGTAGACCCCAGCCTCTTTGCCCAGGCGCCCGACTATCTGCTTAAAGTCCGCGGCATGAGCATGCGCGACGCAGGCATCCTTGAAGGCGATCTGCTGGCTGTCAAAAAGGCTTCTGAAGCCCGCAATGGCCAAATCGTGGTGGCTCGTATCGGCGACGATGTCACGGTCAAGCGCCTTCAACGCCAGAACGGCCATATCGAGCTCCTGCCCGAAAATCCCGACTTCGAAACCATCGTGGTCAAGGCCGATCAGGAATTCGCGCTGGAAGGCATTGCGGTGGGTCTTATCCGCACGCAAGCGCTGCACTAGGCCGGAACCTTGTCCTGCTCATAGCCAAGCCCTGCAGGCGGCTTACGCCGCCTACGCCATACCTCGCTACCGGTACGCCACATCCAAAAGAAAACCCCGCTCACCGAGCGGGGTTTTTTGCTTTGGGGCGGTCCGTAAGACTTTAGACACCCTTGGGCTTCGGACGCCCTCTTTCCAGAGCGCCCTGGCGTTCAAGACGCCATCAGTGCTTCATGACCGGGTCGGTAGAGCCGGGTTCAGCCGGCTTGGCAACCAGGGGCTCCTTGACGGCTTCTTCCTCGGCCAACGGCTCCGGCAGACGCTCCAAGGCCAGTTCCAGCACCTTGTCGATCCAACGCACCGGCACGATCTCGAGGTGGTTCTTGACGTTGTCCGGGATCTCCGCCAAATCCTTGACGTTTTCTTCCGGAATCAGAACCGTCTTGATACCGCCGCGGTGAGCCGCGAGCAGCTTTTCCTTCAGGCCGCCGATTGGCAGCACTTCGCCGCGCAGCGTGATCTCGCCCGTCATGGCGACGTCGGCGCGCACCGGGATGCGCGACAGGGCCGACACCATGGCCGTGGTGATCGCGATACCCGCGGACGGACCGTCCTTGGGCGTCGCACCTTCCGGCACGTGCACGTGCATGTCGTGCTTTTCGAAGACGCTGTCGGCAAAGCCCAGGCGGCGAGCCCGCGAACGCACGACGGTGCGCGCCGCTTCGACCGATTCCTTCATCACATCGCCGAGCGAACCCGTACGCTGGATGACGCCCTTACCGGGCATGTCCGCAACTTCGATCGTCAGCAGGTCGCCGCCGACTTCCGTCCACGCCAGGCCGGTCACCTGACCGATCTGGTTTTCCTTTTCGGCCATGCCAAACGCGTAGCGGCGCACACCGAGGTAATCGCTGAGGTTGTCGGCCGTGACGTTGACCGCCTTGACCTCGAGCGTCTTGCCCTCGGCCTTGGCGCGATCGCTTTGGGTCAGCAATTGCTTGATGACCTTGCGGCAGATCTTGCCCACTTCGCGTTCGAGCGCACGGACACCGGCTTCGCGGGTGTAGTAACGCACGATATCGCGCAGCGCGCTGTCGTCGACCGTCAGCTCGGTATCCTTCACGCCGTTGTTCTTCATCAGCTTGGGCAGCAGATGGTCGCGGGCGATGTGGATCTTTTCTTCCTCGGTGTAACCCGACAGGCGGATCACTTCCATACGATCCAGCAGGGCCGGCGGAATGTTCAGCGTGTTGCTGGTGGCCACGAACATGACGTCGGAGAGATCGAAGTCGACCTCGATGTAGTGGTCCTGGAATGTGTGGTTCTGTTCCGGGTCCAGCACTTCGAGCAGGGCCGACGAGGGATCGCCGCGGAAATCCATTCCCAGCTTGTCGATTTCATCAAGCAGGAACAGCGGATTGCGCACGCCAACCTTCGACATGTTCTGCACGATCTTGCCGGGCATCGAGCCGATGTACGTACGACGGTGACCGCGGATCTCGGCTTCGTCACGCACGCCGCCCAAGGCCATACGCACGAACTTGCGGTTCGTGGCCTTGGCGATCGACTGACCAAGCGAGGTCTTACCGACGCCCGGAGGGCCGACCAGGCACAGAATCGGCGCCTTCACCTTGTCTACGCGCTGTTGCACGGCAAGATATTCGAGGATCCGTTCCTTGACCTTTTCGAGACCGTAGTGGTCGTTGTCCAGCACCGTCTCGGCGTTGCTGATCGAGTTGTTGATCTTGCTCTTCTTTCTCCAGGGGAGATTGATGAGCGTGTCGATATAGTTGCGCACCACAGTGGCTTCGGCCGACATGGGCGACATGAGCTTGAGCTTCTTGAGCTCGGCATCGGCTTTCTTGCGCGCCTCTTTGGGCATGTGGGCAGCGATGATCTTCTTTTCAAGCTCTTCGATGTCCGCGCCCTCTTCGCCTTCGCCCAACTCTTTCTGAATGGCCTTGACCTGCTCATTCAGGTAGTAGTCGCGCTGGCTCTTTTCCATCTGCTTCTTCACGCGGCCACGAATCCGCTTCTCGACCTGGAGAATGTCGATTTCGGTTTCGAGTTGCGTGAGCAAGCCTTCGAGGCGTTCGGAGGTGCCGGTGATCTCGAGCATCTTTTGCTTCTGCTCGAGCTTCAGGGGAAGATGCGCGGCGATCGTGTCGGCCAGGCGGCCTGCATCGTCGATGCCAGCCAGCGAGGTGAGGATCTCGGGCGGGATCTTCTTGTTGAGCTTCACGTACTGCTCGAACTGCGCAACGATGGCGCGGCGCAAGGCTTCGGTTTCGGAGCCCTGCATGGCGTCCGGTTCGATAGGCGACACCTGGCAGGTGAAGTGCGAATCGGCGTCTTCGATGGTGTTGATGCGCGCGCGTTGCGTGCCTTCAACCAGCACCTTCACGGTGCCGTCGGGCAGCTTGAGCATTTGCAGGATGCCGGCGACGCAGCCAATTTCGTATACGTCTTCAGGCGTGGGGTCATCTTTGCCGGCGGACTTTTGAGCCACCAGCATGATGCTTTTGCCCGCTTCCATCGCGACCTCGAGCGCGCGGATGGAGCGCGGACGGCCGACGAACAGCGGGATGACCATATGCGGGAACACTACGACATCGCGCAGCGGCAGCAGGGGAAGGTCGATCGGGTCGGAAGGCAGGGTCTGGCTGGCAGACATATGAGGTTCCTCGGTATGACTCGGCGTATGGGGACGGGACACCCGGGTAATACCCGAGCAAACTCGTCAATTACGTCTGTTATGGGAACAATAGCCGAAAATTCAAGATCTCGGCCGCCTGGATCACCAAAAGGCCCCAAAAAGGCCCTGGAACCGTCTTCAGTATGCGGCCATGGCGGCCGGCTGAAAAGTGTGATCGTGGATGGAGAAGCGCCCTAGGCAAAAAAACCCGTTACGAGAACGGGCTTTTTTGAAATATCAGGCGGCGGCGTCGCGGACTTCGCCGCGCTCCGGCTTCTCTGGCGCGGCGTTTTCATCCGCGTAGATCAGCAAGGGCTTGCCCTCGCCTTCGATGGCGTTTTCGTCGAGCACCACACGCTTGACGTTGCCCTGCGAGGGCAGGTCGTACATGGTGTCGAGCAGCGCCTGCTCGATGATGGAACGCAGGCCGCGAGCACCCGTCTTGCGACGCAGCGCCTTGCGGGCGATGGCCTTCAGTGCGGCGGGGCGAACGTCGAGCTCGGCGCCTTCCATGGCGAACAGCTTCTGGAATTGCTTAAGCAGGGCGTTCTTGGGCTCGGTCAGAATCTGGACGAGCGCGGCTTCGTCCAGCTCGTCCAGCGTGGCGACCACGGGCAGACGGCCGACCAGTTCGGGGATGAGACCGAACTTGATGAGGTCTTCGGGCTCGACTTCGGAGAACAGTTCACCGACGCCGCGCTCGGACTTGGCGCGCACGGACGCCGAGAAGCCGATACCGGACTTTTCAGTGCGGTCGCGGATGACCTTTTCCAGTCCGTCGAAGGCGCCGCCCACGATGAACAGGATGTTGGTCGTGTCGACCTGCACGAAATCCTGGTTGGGGTGCTTGCGCCCGCCCTGCGGGGGCACCGACGCCACCGTGCCTTCGATCAGCTTCAGCAAGGCTTGCTGCACGCCCTCGCCCGACACGTCGCGGGTAATGGACGGGTTGTCGGACTTGCGCGAAATCTTGTCGATCTCGTCGATGTAGATGATGGCGCGCTGGGCTTTTTCGACTTCATAGTTGCAGTTCTGCAGCAACTTCTGAATGATGTTTTCGACGTCTTCACCCACATAACCGGCTTCGGTCAGCGTGGTGGCGTCGGCCATGACGAAGGGCACGTTCAGCATGCGAGCCAGCGTCTGGGCCAGGAGCGTCTTGCCGGAGCCGGTGGGCCCGATCAGCATGATGTTGCTCTTGGAGAGCTCGACTTCGTCGCCCTTGATTTCGCCGTGGCGAATGCGCTTGTAGTGGTTGTAGACGGCCACGGCCAGCATGCGCTTGGGCGACGATTGCCCAATGACGTACTGGTCGAGGAAAGTCTTGATTTCAGCCGGAGTGGGCAGCTCGGAACGAATCGCCGCGCGCGCGGTGGCCTGCGCCTCTTCGCGGATGATGTCGTTGCACAGATCTATGCATTCATCGCAGATGAACACCGACGGACCCGCGATCAGCTTGCGGACTTCGTGCTGGCTTTTATTGCAAAACGAGCAATGCAGCACCTTAGCGTCTGCCGATCCCTTTTTTTCAGGCATATTTCTTTCGTATCTCAGGTAAAGATGCGCCAGGCCGGGTAAATGGCCTAGCGCATGCGCTTACTCAAACATGATGGCAGCGGGTCTGGTTCAACCGGGAAGTCAGCCTTCGGACCGGGAGGCCATGACCTTGTCCACCAGGCCATACGATACCGCATCTTCGGCCGACATGAAGTTGTCACGTTCCGTGTCCAGCTCGATGCGCTCCATGCTCTGTCCGGTGTTGTTGGACAGGATGCGGTTGAGGCGCTCGCGCAGGTCCAGGATTTCGCGGGCCTGGATCTGGATGTCGGAAGCCTGCCCCTGGGCGCCGCCCGAGGGCTGGTGAATCATGATGCGCGAGTTGGGCAGGGTGAAACGCTTGCCCTTCTTGCCAGCCGCCAGCAGGAACGCGCCCATGCTGGCCGCGAGGCCGGTGCACAGGGTGGACACGTCCGGCTTGACGAACTGCATGGTGTCAAAAATGGCCATTCCCGCGTACACCGACCCGCCGGGCGAGTTGATGTACAGGGAAATGTCCTTGTCAGGATTCTCCGATTCCAGGAACAGCAACTGAGCCACGACCAGGTTGGCCGTGGCGTCGTTCACCGGACCCACCAGGAAAATGAGCCGTTCGCGGAGCAGACGCGAATAGATGTCGTAGGCGCGCTCGCCGCGCCCCGACTGCTCGATCACCATGGGAATGTAGCCCAGGCCGGTGGGGGTCACCGAAGACCCGCCATTCATTGCCGCATAGAAATCGGTGAATCTCTGCATAGTGTTACGCCATCCCCATCAACTGATCGAAAGCCACCTTTTCGTCGGTGACCTTGGCCTTTTCCAGAACATGCGCGACGACGTTGTCTTCGAGCACGATAGCCTCGATTTCAGCACGACGCTGGCGGTCTGCCAGGTAATAGCTGACAACCTGGGCGGGTTGTTCGTAGTTCTGGGCGAATTCTTCGATGCGTGCGCGCACCTGTTCCGGCTTGGCTTGCAGCTGAGCTTGCTTGACCAGTTCGGACACCAGCAGGCCCAAGCGGACGCGGCGCTCGGATTCGGTCGAGAAAGCCTCGGCCGGGATCGGCACGGATTCGGCGTTAGGCACGCCGCGCTGCTTCAGTTCTTCGCGGGCAGCGGCGATACGGCCTTGCACGTCGTTGTCGATCAGAGCCTTCGGCACGTCGAACTTGCCGGCTTCGACCAGGGCGTCCATGACGCTGGCCTTGGTGCGGCCTTGCGAACGGACCTTGACTTCGCGCTCGATGTTGCTGCGGATGTCGGCCTTGAGCTTTTCGACGTCGCCTTCGGCTTGGCCGAGCGACTTGGCGAATTCGCCGTTCAGTTCGGGCAGGACGCCTTCAGCCACTTCCTTGATGGTGATGGTGAATTCGGCGGTCTTGCCGGCGACTTCCACGCCTTGGTAGTCATCCGGGAACTTGAGCTGGAAAACCTTGGTTTCGCCAGCCTTCAGGCCGCGGGCGGCTTCTTCGAATTCCGGCAGCATGCGGCCTTGGCCGAGCACGAACGGGAAGTCTTCGGCCTTGCCGCCTTCGAACGGCACGCCGTCGATGGTGCCGGCAAAGTCGAGGGTGACGCGGTCGCCGTCGGCGCTGGCGCGGCCTTCACGGGCTTCGAACGTGGCGCGTTGCTTACGCAGCACGTCCAGCGTCTGCTGGACTTCCGCGTCGGTGACGGCGGTTTCGTAGCGGGTGACGGCCAGTTCGGACAGGTCCGGCACGGCGACTTCGGGGTAGACCTCGAACGTGGCGGTGAACGCCAGCGTGTCGTCGGAAACGCCTTCCGTCTTGGGCTCGAGGTTCGGGGCGCCGGCAACGCGCAACTTGGCGCCGTCGATGGCTTGTTCAAAGGCACGGCCAACTTGGCTATTGATCACGTCGTAGCGGATGCTGGGGCCATGGCTGCGCTCGAGCATGGCGAGCGGCGCCTTGCCCGGACGGAAGCCGGGGACCTTGGCGGTCCGAGCCACGCGCTTCAATTGCGCCTGGACTTCCTTTTCGACGTCGGCCACCGAGACGGCCAGATCAACACGGCGCTCCAGGCCGGAGAGGGTTTCAACCACAGGCTGCATTAAAAGACCTATTTTCCGAGAGATGAGATTACGGGCGGATAAACGCGGCATTTTACCGGAAACTTCCGGAACCCTGACGCAAAGGGGCGCGAGCCCCGGATTTGCCCGGATGCTCGCGCCCCGTTTATCGCCCAAAAAGCGAGGACGGACCCCTGGCCGAGTGGTTACTTGGCCTTGGCGATGCGGTCTTCGATGTGCTGTGCACGCTTGGCCGAGGACGGGTGGGAGCTCATCATATCGCTCTTGCCGCCGTCCAGCTCGGCCAGCTTCTGGAACGCGGTCACGAGGCCACGCGTATTCTGTTTCTTGGACTGCAGCAGGTCGAACGAATAATCGTCCGCCGCACTTTCCTGCGATTGCGAGAACTGCGCATTGATGAACTTCTCGGTCAGGTCGCCCAGTTGCGAGGAGCTCAACTGCGCCACCGTCGCGCCGCCAGCCGCACCCGCCGCGTCACGCGCAGCCGACACCGTGTAGGCGGTCTGCATCGCCTTCTTGGTGTGGCCCAGCGCCACGTGACCGATTTCGTGGCCGACCACGCCCATCACTTCGTCGTCCGTCATCATGTCCATGAGACCGCTATACACGCGGATGCAGCCGTTGGCCATTGCCCACGCGTTGACGTCCTTGGTGACATAGACCTTGTAGCTGGCCTTCTGGCCATTGACCGTGCTGCCCAGCGCCTTGGCGATCTTCTGCAGACGGGCGTCGTACTTGCTGCCCGGCGCGGCGATCTTTTCCTGCGAATCGCTTTGCGCGCACGCCTTGTCCGACAGGGTCTTGATCTCGGCATCGCTCAGCGTGGCCGCCTGGACGACCTTGGCGCCGGCGCCGACGAGCCCACCGATGTCCAACGCATGTGCGGCCGAGTAAGGGGCGAGCGCAACGGCCAACGCGGCGACGGTGTAGCGGATCTTCATGGGAACAAACTCCTATTGACTTGTTCTATGCAAACGAGGCGGCAATTCTATATACGCCCACAGCTTTCGAAGCATTCCGGCACAGAGTTTCGCAAATGCGATTTTCTCTTACCAAATAGCCGAGCAATTCGAGGGCTGCCATGCTAAGCATCGCGAGGCCCTTTTAAAGCCGGTCAAAAGAGATGTCCGCTGTCCCATGGCGTTGATAGAATTGCCGCCGCGCTTTTTTTCGCAAACCCAACGGCTCGCACCCAACATGATCCCGAATCCCCCTCCCCGCCTAGGCCTGCTTCCCAGCCTCATCTTCAGTTCGCGCTGGCTGCAGCTACCGCTGTACCTGGGCCTCATCGTCGCGCAGGGCGTCTATGTGATGCTGTTCCTCAAGGAACTCTGGCATTTGGTCACCCACGCCACCAGCTTCGGCGAAATGGAAATCATGCTGATCGTGCTGGGACTGATCGACGTGGTCATGATCTCCAACCTGCTGGTGATGGTCATCGTGGGCGGCTACGAGACGTTCGTGTCGCGCCTGCGCCTGCAGAACCATCCGGACCAGCCGGAGTGGCTCAGCCACGTCAATGCCAGCGTGCTGAAAGTGAAGCTTGCGATGGCCATCATCGGCATCTCGTCGATCCACCTGCTGCGCACCTTCATCGAAGCCGGCACCATCGGCACGCCGAACGCGCGCTTCACCGAAGCCGGCGTGATGTGGCAGACCATCATCCACGCCATCTTCATCCTGTCGGCGCTGGGGATCGCCTTGGTCGACAAGCTGTCGACCGGCAGCTCAGCCAAGCACTAAGCCAAGCCAGGACAAAAAAAGCCCCCACGCGCAAAACGTGGGGGCTTTTTTATGGATAGAACACCGGGTCAGAACCCGGAACACTACCCAAGAAGCTCAGGCCGCGACCTTGATGTTCTTGGCGCTGGGACCCTTGGGGCCGGTTCCAACGTCGAAAGTGACCCGCTGGTTTTCTTGTAGCGACTTATAGCCTTCGCTACGGATTTCGGAGTAGTGAGCGAAAAGATCCTTGCTGCCGTCGTCGGGCATGATGAAGCCATAACCCTTTTCGGCGTTGAACCACTTGACGATGCCGGTTGCCATGGGATGTCCTTGACCTAAAAAGCGATTGCTCGCGGGACGCCAGATCTTCAAGGATGGGAGAGGATAGCAACCGCGGCACCACTGACGGCGACCAAGGAGAACGCAGACCGCGTCGCTTGAGAATCTCGCTGAAACCAGTTTATTGGTGAACCCGGAAAAACGTCAAATGTCCGAAAGGGCTGGATTCGCGCCCCGAAAAGCCCGCTACACCCGCTAAAGAGCGCAAGCCGGCCCGGGCGGCACGCTCAACATTTTCAACTTGCCACGTACCGATACACGTGGACACTGCGCCGTTTTGAAAGCTCTGTGCGTGCCGCGCGCCCTACCCTGCGAAACCACCCGATTCCAGGAACTCGCGTTCGGCCTGGGTCGTCTGCCGTGCCAATGCCGCATTCCGGTGCGGGAAGCGCCCGAACCGCTTGATGATGTCGCGATGCAGGACGGCCCATCGCACGGCTTCCGCGCCCAGCGGCTCCATCAACGCGATGGCCCGATTCTGCGCCGCCAGGTTCTCGGCGTGTTCGAACGGCATGTAGAAAAACTGGCGCAGCGAGGCGTCGACTGCAAGATCATGGCCCGCCGCGATGGCGCGTTCGGCAAAATGCAGCGCCAGCGCGTCAGTGGCGAACATATGCCCGGTATCGCGGTAGGCGTTGCGAGGAAACTGGTCCAGCAGGATCATCAACGCGATCGCGCCGGCGGGTTCGTCCAGCCAGGCATCGAGCCGGCGGGAAGCGGCCGCCATATGCGCGTCTTCGAAGCGCGCTCGAAAGGCCGCATCGAACTGGGCGCTTTTGCTGAACCACTGCGCGGGACCCGCGTCCAGCCAGAATGCGACTACATCGTCGGGTTGCAGGGCGAACGGCTTTGGCGGTATGGTGGTCATGGCGGCGATGGCTCGGGGGATTTGGACGCGCTGCCGCCGCCGAAGCGTTGGCCGCGAGGAGAATCGGCCGTCAAGGATACCGCGCAGAAAACAAAAAAGGCCCCGCGAGGGGCCTTCTTGAGAAAACTCAGATCCTTACAGGACTTGAATCTTCGTGGCTTGCGGGCCCTTGGGGCCATTGGCCGTCACAAAGCTGACGCGCTGGTTCTCTTCCAGAGACTTGAAGCCCGAGCCCTGAATTTCGGAGAAGTGAGCGAAGAGGTCTTTGCCGCCCGCTTCCGGGGTGATGAAGCCATAACCCTTTTCCGAATTGAACCACTTAACGACGCCGGTTTCCATACTGTATTTCCTAGAGATAATGGGCAAATGCCCGGAGGTCACGAATCAATCAAGGAGGGGACAGTAGAACAATAACGCTGAGCCGGAAAAGGCACGGCACTGATCGAAAATCGCAACGCTTGTGATCGTGTGCCGACACTATCGTTATGTTCCCCTCACAAGTCAACATAATCCTAAAAAATACGTGCCAATAATGCAACAAAGAGAAACTGCGCAGTTATTTCGCACGTTTTTAAAGGGTAAACGAGTCCCTGCATTGGTGTTAACACCAATACATCATAAAAAAACAAACAAGGCTTATATAAATGCCATCAAAAGCGCGTACGACCTGCAATACGCCGTTTGGATGACACTATGGTTTGCCGTCAGGCTTACTCGTCGATAGGTAAACCCAACAAGTCGAGCGCCGCGCCAAAAGCATCGGGACCCGAGCAAAGGAAAACCGCCACGTCGCCGGGATTCATATTTTCCAGCACTTGGTCGATCTGTTCTTGCGCATTATCAACATTGTCGACATTGGCGGCGTGTATGTCCGCTCCTGCATCGACTTTTTCGCGCGGCACGATGTCTGCGATCGCATTGAGATCATCTATGCCCATCACGACATAGACGCTGATGCTTTCGCCATCCAGCGTGGTGTGCAGCTCGACGCCGCCCGCTACGTCGGCAACGTGCCGACTGAGTATTTCCATTTCCATCTTCCTTGATTTGCGGGCTGAGCCCGCCAGGGCGCTGCACCATGCAGGTGCTCACGCACGCCCAGGCGCGACTATAACAGCCTTAGGCTAACGTTTCTTGGACAGGGGGCCCAGAGACTGGCGGGCGGCCCCGGACGTGGCCGCCACGCTACGGCAGCGCACCCCGGCTTCAGCCAACACGCGGGCCAGCGGCTTTTGCGCAGCCAGGAAGGCGGTCTTCTCGTCACCGGCCAGCTTGCACAGGAAAAGTTGGGCCTGGAGCTGCGTGCGGCGGGCCTTGCGGTTGTCAGCCTCTTTGGCGAGCCATTCGCCCACCCAGGCGGCGGCGGCCTCGGCGTCGCCCTGCTGTTTGACGTGGCCGAGCAGGTCGTAGACGGTCACGCCGTCGATGCGCTCATCCTCGCCGCGCGAGAGGAACAGCTTGGCGGACTGGCCCGTGTAGCCGGGGACGACCGCCAGGCAATCCCGTTCTGCGGGTTTTTTCATGGTGTTTTCGAATGTGGTTTAGCAAGAACCCCGGACTGTAACGCAGGCGCGCGCGCAGTCCTATTGCTGCAGCCGAAGTCTGCTATCGTCGGCGTGTTCTTTTACCCCTACATGGTGAACAACATGCAACGCGATTTCGATTTGGTCGTCACGATTCTGGGCGCCCTGCGCGACGCCCCCGGCCCCAACCTCAGCACGCACGACATCAAGAACGCCGCGCTGGCGCCGCATCCCGAAGAGCAAGGCCTGCAGGTCATCGCGCATCACCTGGACCTGCTGGAAGACGCTGGCCTGGTCAAGCAGGTCAGCGAGACTTCGGCGAACGCCGGTGCGACGCGCTGGCGGATTACCTGGAAGGGTTACGACGCCCTCGAGCAGGATGAGGACGACGAAGAGGATGAGGACTTCGACCCGGAGGAATGATAGGCCCGGCCGGCCGCTCTGCGCGTCATTGGCGCAACGATTGAGGCATTTGCTGTTGTTGACGGTGTAGCCGGATACGCCGCGTCAGCAGCGCCGCCGCGGCGCCGATCACCAGACTGAACATGAAGGCGGCGATGGACAGCATCGCCGCCAGTTCATCGAACCCGCCCTGGCGCGCCAGCAGCAGCACCACCGCGAAGATTGCCGCCGCCCACGCCAGCAAGCCGATCACCAGTTGCTTGACGGACTGCAGGCGGCCGCACAAGGCGCCGCCGGCAAGTGCGGCGGCCACCATGGCAGCCATGGACCAGAACAGATACTCGTAGTGCATGTGGACGGTCTCCGCCAAGGGCATTGAGGCGCTCGCATTATAGGCGCCGCCTGTTTGCCGGCCGCTCGCGTCCGCCCTTGCCCCGCAGAACTCGGTCAGCCCACCGCCACGACACTGATTTCCACCAGCGCGCCGTAATGGAGTTCGCGCGTGGGCACGATGGCGCGCGCGGGGCGGTGGCTGCCAAAGCACGCTTCGTACACCGCGTTGACCTCATCCCACAGACTGACGTCCGGGATGTAAACGGTGACGTTGACCACGGACGATAACGACGAGCCTGCGGCTTCGAGAATGGCCCGCACGCTGCGCAGCGCTTCCCTCGTCTGGCCAGCCGCGTCCGCCGCCAGCACGGGGCGCACGCCGGGTCCGGCCGGCGGCAAAAAACCCAGCTGCCCCGATACGAAGACGAAGCCGTTGGCGCGAACCGCCTGGGAATAATGCCCGGCCGGCGGCGTGGCGTCGGGCGTTTGAATGAAGTCCATGCCGAAATCCATTTTGATGCGCGGCTCACCAGCCACGGAAGCGTTCCCAGCGTGCCACTAAGCCCGGCTCGCCGGGGCGCACGACCTCGTAGGCGTCGTGCTGCGCGCACGTCGCGCACGCGTGATTCGGGACAATGCGCAGTTTGGCGCCGATGGGCAGGTCCGGCAGGACCGCGTTGCTGCCAGGGCGCACCTTGATGATCCCCTGCTCCTGGTTGGTTTCGGCCAGCAGCACGTCCGGATAGACCTTGCCGTCTACATCGCACACCAGCCCGTACAACTGGTCCACCGGCTGCTTGGCGGTGCCACGATCCCGCGACATGGCCATCCATCCCGCGTCGACCAGAATCCAGCCCTTCTCGGGCTGATGGCCGATGACGGTGGTCAGCACCGTCGCAGCGATGTCGTCCACGCTGCACACGCCCAACCCGGCCATGACCAAGTCGAAGAAGACGTACACGCCGGCGCGGACTTCCGTCACGCCATCCAGATTGCGCGCAAAATGCGCGGTGGGCGTCGAACCGACGCTGACGACCGGGCACGGCAGGCCCGCGCCGCGGATCGCCTCTGCGCAGCTCACGGCGGCCCAGCGTTCCTGTTCGGCCATGTCCGCAATCGCCTCGACGCTGCGGCAGCCATAGGATTCGCCCGCGTGCGTCATTACACCGCGCAGGCACGCCCCGTCTTCGTGCAACACACGCGCGATTGCCAGCAGTTGGTCCGTGTCCTTGGGCTGCACGCCGGCACGGTGGCCGTCGCAATCGATCTCGATGAGCGCCGGGATGGGATCGCCGGCAGCCTTGGCACGCGCCGACACCGCGCGCGCGGCCTCGATGCTGTCGACGACAACGGTCAGATCGACGCCGCGCTGTCGCAAAGCCAGCACGCGGTCGAGCTTCGACGGCGACACGCCCACCGCATACAGCAGATCCGTGACGCCAGCGGCGGCGAACTGTTCGGCCTCCTGCAAGGTCGAGACGGCGGCTGGCCCTTGCGGCGTCGTCATCAGCCGGCGGGCGACCTCGATGGACTTGGGCGTTTTCAGATGGGGACGCAAACGGACGCCGTGGCCGGCCATCAGGGCGTTCAGCCGCGCGATATTGCGCATCATGCGCGTTTCATCGAGCAGCAGACAGGGCGTTTCCAGGGCATCCAGCGTGAATGCAACGGTTTCGAGGGTCATGGCAATCTCTTTGCGAGTGAGCGGCAGGCACGACGGGCCCGCGGGAATCAGCACGCAGTATGGCGCGGAAGGCGCTTACCTTGTTTAATTGCAACTTAATGTCCCATTAAGCCGTAACTGAATGATTGCCACTGACGACCTGCGCTTTTTCCTGAGCCTTTCGACCGCCGGCTCGCTTGCGCAAGCAGCGCGCGCGCTGGACGTCACACCACCAGCGATCACCCAGCGCCTGAACGCGCTGGAAAAGCGGCTGGGCGTACGGCTGGTCAATCGGTCGGCCCGAGGCATCGCGCTGACCGAAGAAGGCCGTCTATTGGCCATGCGGGCCGCGCAGATCTGCAATGACCTGACCTTGCTGGCCGACGAACTTGCGGGACGCCGCGGCGTCGTGGCGGGACACCTGCGGGTGGTTGCACCGCTGGGCTTCGGGCAACGTTACATCGCCGGATTGGTCGCGGATTTCCGGTCGCGCAGCGAAGACGTCACGGCCAGTCTGACATTGTCGGACGGCCCTCCCCGGCTGGCGTCGGATAACTGGGACGTGATGGTTCATATCGGAGAATTGCGCGACTCCACGCTGGTCGCCTACCCGCTGGCGCCCAACCGGCGCATCCTGTGCGCATCGCCCGCATACGTGGCGCGCCGTGGCTCGCCGACCACGCCGGAGGACCTGCGCAACCACGACTGCATCGCCTTGCGCGAAAACGACGAGGACGTAACCCTGTGGCGGTTCAGGCGTGCCCGCGGCGCGGGGGTCGCCGTGCGCATCGCGCCCGTCATGTCGTGCAATGCCGGCGCGACGGCGTTGGAATGGGCGCGGGCCGGACACGGCATCATTGCGCGGTCGGAATGGGACGTGACCGCGCACCTGCGCACGGGTGAACTCGTGCCGTTGATGGCGGGCTGGAATCTGCCCGACGCGAATGTCGTGGCGTTGGTGAAGTCACGGCAGGAGTTGTCCGCGCGCACGGCGGGATTTCTGGCGTCCCTGCGCGCAGCTTTTGCCCAGCCGCCATGGCACAAGGCGTCAGCCTAGCAGACGCGCACATGGAAAGCCGCAACCCGCTGTTCAGTCGAGCATCGCTTCCGCTTCGATCTCGATCAACCATTCCGGCAGCGACAGCCCGCTGACGATGATCCAGGAGGACGCCGGCGGATCGACCTTGAAGCGGTCCCGCAACGCCTGCGCCACGACTTCCTGTTCGGTGCTGACCGAATCGCAGATGTAGATACGCAGCATGATGACCTGCGACAAGCTGCCGCCGGCCGCCGCCAGCACGCGCTCGATGTTGTCCAGCGCGGCCTCGGTTTGCACCTGAAGCCCCGGACCGACCGTCTTCTCATCGGCGTCCACGCCGACCTGGCCGGACAGCAGCATACGGCGCTGCCCAGTCACGATTACCGCCTGGCTGAATCCGTACTGCACGGAATTGAATACCGTATCGGGATTGACGACGATTCGGGACATGAGAATCTCCTGGGCAAGACGGCGCTGGGCGGCCGGCCATTCTATCAACCAGGCATGCGTCGGCACACGAGCGCTGCGCTGAATCGACCAAACGCGGTATGGATGCGCGGCACGGCGTTTGCTACGCTGGCTCATCTGTTCAGCCAGGGTGATGGCCATGAGCGAGAAGATTCGAGTCCTGTGCATTCAACCCGCTTCTGCATCCGCGCGTTTCGCGTTTTTGTTGATCGCGCTGAAGTGGTCGATGGGTGCAACCCCCCGGCCGTCCCGGCTGCAGATCGGGCCGCATGATCTGGCGCCCGAAGGGTCGGAAGGCGCGTTCTGGCAGTTTGCGCTTCGTCACGCCTTTTCAAGCCAATCCATTCTTGTCACGCGAGGCGACCACTGGGATGTGGCGGCATCGGTGGACGGCGACGAGGTCCGCGCGTTTGGCAGGACCTTTGCGTTGAGGCAGTGCCTTTTTTGAACCGCGCACCTCAGGCGTCTGCAGGCGCCTTGCGGTGATAGGCAGCCAGTTCCTCGGCCGTCCAGCGCTGGCGCGCCTCGTCCTGACAGCAGGTCCGATACACCAGCGCGCCCACGTCCAGAAAGCGCTTCACATCGGCTTCCGTGAGCTTACCCTGCACCTGCATAAGGCAGTCCGCAAGGGTTGAAAGCACGCCGTCCCACCCGTCGAATCTGCCCGGCGACACCGGCAACGTGATCATGCGCGCCATCATTTCACTATGGTCCATGCTGAGTCTCCGCTCTGACGGGGAGCCGCTCGGTCCGCAACCCACCGGCGCCCCGGCGTCATACAGCAAGTGGCGTTCCCGATGCAAACCGGTGTCAGACACCAAGGGTGGCCGCCCACACTTTGATGCGGCAGGTGGTCCGCGGGTATTGGACACCTGCGGGCCAGGAAACACGATGCAAGGCTGCTTACGCCGATCACCGTGCCGTCGACCGGCTCGTCACCGGATCCGGCGCGCGCCCCCGCAGCAGTGACCCCGGGTGAGCCTGCAGGTAGTCTGCCAACTCCCGTAGCGACCTCGCCGTGCGCGCCAGTTCCTGCAGCAATGCGCTCGTGTTGACGGGCAGGCCGGCATCGGGGCTGAGCAGCCCACCGACGGCGGCGAGCGACCGGCTTGCCTGGCGCAACGTCGCGGTCGCCTCGGGCGCAAGTTGTGTGTCCAGCCGCTTCACCAGCTTGGACGTGCCCTGCAGCAGGTTATTGAGTTCAGCGCCCAGACCTTCAAAGGGAATCCTGTCCAGCTTGGTCAGGATGCTGTTGATCTGCAGCTGCAACTGGTCCAGATTGTTCGGCACCGTGGGAATGAAAGGCGCCTCCTCCATCTTGAACGTCACGGGCTCGGCGTCCGGGAAGACCGCAAAGGCGACATACAACTGGCCTGTCAGGAGATTGCCGATGCGCAATTGCGCCCGTAATCCCTGGTCGATCAAGGCCGCCATCAGCTTGCCGCTGGGATGCGTGACCGTAGAGCCCGAAAACTCCTTGATTTCTTCAAACGTCTTGGCGCCCAGCCGTTCCGGATAGAGGGTGGCATCCACCAGGGCATAGAACTGCTGCGTGGTGCGATCGAGTTCCAGTCCGATGGCATCCACCTGTCCGACCGACGCGCCAAACGCGTCAATGGGCGCACCCACGGACAGTCCGCGCACCGATTGGTCGAACCGCATGCGGATGCGCAGCGGCGTGCCGTCCGGCTGCGCGCGCGCCGCAGCCTCTGAGGGATAGATGACGAACGCGGCGTCCGGTTTGGCTGCGGTATGTAAACGGGTCTCGACCGAGTCGAAGGCGACGCCGCCCACAATCACCGACACCAACGACTGAGACCGCACTTGCAGCCCGCCTGCGTCCACCGAGAAGTCCACCCCGCTGGCGTTCCAGAAACGCGTGCCTTCGTTGACGAACGCGTCGTTGGGCGCATCGACAAACACCTGGATATCGACGCCCTGGCCCGTGGCATCGAGGCGATAGCTCACCACCTGCCCTACCGCGATGCGCCGGAAATAGACAGGCGATCCGATGTCCAGCGAACCGAGGTCCTGGCCCTTGAGGGTGAAGCGCTTGCCCGGCCTGTCCTGCGTCACCTCAGGCGGGATTTCCAGACCGACGAAAGCGAACTTGGTCGCCTTGCGCGGATCGCTGTCGCCATTACGGCCGGCGGGATCCAGGCCGATGTAGGCGCCGGACAGCAACGTGTTCAGGCCTGAAACGCCACTGAGCGTCAGGCGCGGCCGCACCACCCAGAACACGGTGCCCTCCTGCAAGAGCCCAGCCGCGTCCTTGTTGAGCTGCACCGTCGCAATCACGCCGGTCCGGTCCTCGTTGAGCGCCACACGCTGGACTGTGCCGACGTTGACTTCCTTGTACCGCACCTGTGTCTTGCCGGCCTCCAGCCCTTCCGCCGTCTGGAAGCTGATCGTGGCCTCGGGCCCTGCGTCCATCCAGACTTTCAGCACCAGCAGCAGGCCGCCCAGCGCCGCAACAATAGGCACCAGCCAGATCCAGGAAAACCGCCGTCTGCGGCCGGCGGGCGGCGGCTTGTGTGCGACAGCAGGAGCAGTCTCGGGCATTGAAGGCATCCTTCGTGAGCACGCGTCTGGACTCTGGGTGCAATCCCGATAAAGCGTCGCGCCGGGCGGTCCGCCGCGCAACAAGGGTATTCCCCACGTTCCGGCCTGCCCGCTGCGCCAATAGCGAGTAGGATAGCCATCCCAACAAACAGGAAAGATCCGTGAATATCGAAATTCGTCCTGCCGCACCGTCGGACGCGGCCCAGATCCATGCCTTCATTACCGAACTGGCCGTCTATGAACGCGCTGCGCATGAGGTGATCGCCAGCGCCGACGACGTCGAACGTACCTTGTTTGCCGAAGGCGCCCCCGCCCGGGCGTTGATGTGCCTGCTGGACGGCAAGGCCATTGGCTACGCCGTCTATTTCTACAGCTACTCCACCTGGCTCGGAAAAAACGGAATCTATCTCGAGGACCTGTACGTCACGCCCGAGCACCGTGGAATCGGCGCGGGACGCGACCTGCTGCGCCATCTGGCACGCGAGGCCGTGGCGAACGGCTGCGGACGGCTCGAGTGGAGTGTGCTGGACTGGAATCAGCCCGCCATCGACTTCTATCAATCCATCGGCGCGCTGCCGCAGGATGAGTGGGTGCGCTATCGGATGGCCGGCGACGCGTTGGTCAACTTTGCCGAGGGCCGCCGCTAGGGCAGCCGCACCGGTTAGAACTCCGGCAGGTCGAACAGCGTGTGCAAGGTGGAACTGGGCACCGGCACCGATGCAAGGTGTTCGCGCCCGCCGGCGTCCACCAGCACACGCACCGCGCGCGAAGCGACGGTGAGGCCGTCGACACTGATCGCGGTCTCGACCTCGGCGCCTTCCTTGATGAGTTCAATGACTTCGGCGGCTGCGGCCGTCGTGGGCTCCGAGATCCAGCCGGGAACGCCGCGCACGGCCTGCCCCCAACGCACGTAGGCGATATGGCCACTTCCGGCCTCTTTGCGCACGGCGACGATCACATACAAAGACATCCAGGCCTCCCTAATGTTTGGCCTGGATCGTATAACAGCTTGGCGGCCGTGTGATGACCGCAAGCGCGTCAGGGTTCGATGTCGATCGGCGCAAAGGACTTCACCAGGTCGTCGAGCTGCTTGAGTTGCGTCAGGAAGGGCTCGAGCTTGTCCAGCGGCAACGCGCTGGGGCCATCGCATTTCGCGTTCTTGGGATCGGGGTGGGCTTCCAGGAAAAGGCCCGCCAGCCCGACCGCCATGCCGGCGCGCGCCAGGTCTGCGACCTGTTCACGACGACCGCCGGATGCCGCGTCCAGCGACGAGCGCTGCTGCAGCGCGTGGGTCACGTCGAAAATCAGCGGGCGGTTGCCGGACACCTTTTTCATGACGCCGAAACCCAGCATGTCGACGACCAGATTGTCGTAGCCAAAGCTGGTGCCGCGATCACACAGAATCAGCTTGTCGTTGCCGGCCTCGGTGAACTTCTCGACGATGTTCAGCATCTGCGCGGGACTGAGGAACTGCGGCTTCTTGATGTTGACCACGCGCTGCGTCTTGGCAAGCGCGACGACCAGATCGGTCTGGCGCGCCAGAAAGGCCGGCAGTTGCAGGATATCGGCAACTTCGGCCACCGGCGCCGCCTGCCACGGTTCGTGGACGTCGGTGATGACCGGCACGCCGAATTCCTTTTTCACGGCTTCGAAGATCTTCATGCCTTCTTCGAGGCCAGGACCGCGGTACGAATGGATGGACGAGCGATTGGCCTTGTCGAACGACGCCTTGAATACGTAGGGAATGCCCAGTTTGCGGGTGACGCGTTGGTACTCCTCGCACGCGCGCAGCGCCAGATCCTTGGATTCCAGCACATTGATGCCGCCGAACAGCACGAAGGGCCGGTCGTTCGCGCAGGCGATCGAGGGGGAGATAACGACTTCTGGGGCGGTCATGATGGGCGATCCTGTAAAGGTGAAGCAGGTGATAGTGCGTAATGTACAACCTGCCTCCTCGAGCCATCATCTGACCGGCCCCATTTTCAGCTCACAGCGGCTCTGAAGTGATCCCCCGCGCCGCGTTTCCGCCCTGTCAGGCGCGTTCGATCGCCGGGTCGCTGACCAGCCGGTAGGCCACCGCGCCGATGACCGCGCCGACGATTGGCGCCAGCCAGAACAGCCACAACTGTTCCAACGCCCAGCCCCCCACGAACAGCGCCGGTCCGGTCGAGCGTGCCGGGTTCACCGACGTGTTGGTGACCGGGATGCTGATGAGGTGAATGAGGGTCAGCGCAAAGCCAATGGGAATGGCCGCAAAGCCGGCCGGCGCCCGCCTGCTGGTGGCGCCGAGAATCACGAAGATAAAGCCGGCCGTCAGCACCACTTCGGTCACCATCGCGGCCAGCAGCGTGTACTTGCCCGGTGAATAGGCGCCATAGCCATTGGCGGCGAAGTGGCTGGCCCTCAGGTCGAAACCCAGCTTGCCGTTGGCGATGCAGGCCAGGACCGCCGCAGCGGCGATGGCGCCCAGGACCTGAACGATGACGTACGGCAGGATTTCTCGGGCGGGGAAGCGTCCGCCGGCCACCAGGCCGACTGTGACAGCAGGATTGAAGTGCCCGCCAGATATATGGCCCACAGCGAAGACCATCGTCAGGACGGTCAGGCCGAACGCCAGCGCAACGCCCGCGAATCCGATGCCCAGTTGGGGAAAACCGGCGGCAAGCACCGCCGCGCCGCAACCGCCCAGCACCAGCCAGAAGGTGCCGAAGAACTCTGCGCCGCAACGCTTGGGTAGTGAATACATGTCCATCCCTCAGTAACGAAAGCCCTAAGGTATCGGCAAGCGCGCGAGGCAATATTCAAGAATCGAAAATCTTGACGATTCTTGTACGCCGGCGCGTCAGGCGTGACGCTGCTCGACAACATAGCCGGGGCGCACGCCGCTTGGGATCGTTCGGATGGCGGATGGGACTGCATTCGCTGGCTGGGTTGGCGGGCGCGATTTCGTTGGCGGAAACAAACAGCGGATGCTAATTTCAGCGGGACGCCTTCGCCGGAGGATCACCGTGAAACTGCTGCTCGCCTTTGTTCCCTTCATCACCTTTGCGCTGTTGGAGCACCGGGTCGGCACCCACGCCGCGCTCGTGGCCGCCCGCCCGGCGTTCCGGCGCACCGCGGAACGGATCGCGTGGGCTTGGGCAGGCGCGTTCGTCGTCATCGTGCTGGCGGATCTGGCGATGATGTACGTGCCGGCTTTCACCACCACCGTGGGCACGGTGGTCATCCTGGCGGCGCTTGGCGCAGCGGCCTGGTTCACGGCGTGGTTGCCCAAAGCGGCTCGGCGGTAAAGTGCGCTGTCTGAGACGAATCAGTCCAGCCGGACGCGTTCAGGCCACTGCACTTCAGGAACGGCATTGAGCGCCGGTTTGGCAAACAGATAGCCCTGGAACCGCTCGATTCCAGCAGCCTGCAACCAGCACCATTCCTCGATCCGCTCCACGCCTTCGGCGACAGGCGTGATGCCCATTGCGCTGCACGTGCGGGCAATGCCGCAGACGATTGCCTGGCGCGGTCCGTCCTGATGAATGTTCTGAATGAGCTGGCGGTCGATCTTGAGCTTGTCCGGCTGAAACTCGGCCAGCAGCGACAGGCCCGCATAGCCTGCCCCGAAATCATCGATCGCAACGCCGATGCCGGCGCGGCGCAGCCGTTCGATCGCATCCCTGAAGGCTCGCGGCCGCTCGATCGCTTCCTGTTCGGTGATTTCGACGATCACATGCTGTGGCAACAGCGCGCACGCCGCAATCTGATCCACCAGGCGGTCGACCGCGGCCGGATCCTCAATCAGTGACATGGGCAACAGATTGACCGACAGCTTTACATCGGTCAGGCCCAGCCGCCGCGCCAGCTCGAATGCCGAGGCCTTGGATTCCAGATCCACGCGATAACGGTCCGCGGGATCCAGGCTGGCAAACAATTGTTCCGGCGATCCGCCCGATTGACCGCGGATCAGGAATTCAAGGGAGGTGATCTCGCGCCGCAGGGGATCGACGATGGGTTGCAGCGCAAAGGGATACGGCCGCGCAGGCGCTGCGGGATCTTCCTGCGCCAAAGGAACACCGCTGGCCGCAAACCGCCAGTTGGCCGCGTCGTCGCCTTCGACGATATGGTCCGTGCCATGCGCATCGGCATACCAGCCAAGAATCTTTACCACCCGGTCGTCACCGCCCGGCCAGCGCCCCGGCTTTTTCATCTTGGCCAGAATGCGCGCGGAAACCTGTTGGGGATCGAGCGCTCGCAGGTCAAGCAGCGCCATCGCATCCCCCCCAAACCGGCGGGTAGGCCCGTGATCCTGCATGAGCAGCACGACGTTCTTGTGGGCATCGTCGCGCCGGATGGCATCGAATATCAGGTTGACCGCCTCGTCGGGGCCTTCCAGCAACTGGACGAAATGAACGCCGTCAAAGAGCAATATGCCGGTCACCTGCAGGGCGGCGTTGCGAGCTCGGGCGGGCGTCAGCAGGTCGGTCAGATCCTGCGCGTTCATCGAAGTGACAGCACGGCTGCGGTATATCAGTGTCGATAGCATGGCGTGCTCTATGCAAACGGGTCGGACGGGGAAAGGCTCGCGGCAAGGCCAATGTTCAAGCGAGCAGGCGTGATCTGTGGGGAATCTGTTCGATCGGGCCGTCACTGCGGCACGTCGATGGATCGGCGGTCAACGCGGCGCATGAATCGCTGCCGACGGACTGCGTGGATGGGGCCACGGCTTAATGGCGCCACTGGGTGCCGCTCTGGCCTGGGAATTCCAGAGTGGGTCTGGACAAACCGGCCTGAAAAACTCAGGGAAACCGGCGGGCAACCGGACACTTTCCACGAACTGAAGCGGGTTCGGCCTGACCGGCCCAATGATTTTGGAAATGACAGGTTAAAAACCTAAATCATTGAAATCATGGGGGGATTTGGTGGTGCGAAGGAGGGGACTCGAACCCCTACACCTGTTACGGCGTCAGGACCTAAACCTGGTGCGTCTACCAATTTCGCCACCTTCGCAATAGGCCAAGCCCGCTATTGTAGCTTGCTTGTTAAAATCTTGCGTCATGAATCCGCGCCTCGATGCCCTACACCCCTACCCGTTCGAAAAACTGCGGGCTTTGCTAGCCTCCGCCAGCTCGCAACCGGACGGTATTGCGCCCATCAACCTGTCGATCGGCGAGCCCAAACACGCCGCGCCGGAGCGCGTCGCGCAAGCCATCCGCGACAGCATGGCCGGGCTGTCGGTCTACCCCTCCACGAAGGGCGATCCGGCATTGCGCCGCGCGATTTCCGAATGGCTGGCGCGCCGCTACAGCATTCCGGCGCCTGATGCCGACACGCAGGTGCTGCCGGCCCTGGGATCGCGCGAGGCGCTGTTTGCATTCACCCAGACCGTGATCGATCCGTCGGCGGGTTCGGTGGTGATCTGCCCCAATCCGTTCTATCAGATCTACGAAGGCGCCACGCTGCTGGCGGGCGCCACGCCCTACTTCGTCAACGCCGATCCGGTGCGCAATTTCGGCAGCGACTGGAACCAGGTGCCGGACGACATCTGGAAGAAGACGCGCCTGGTGTTCGTGTGTTCGCCGGGCAATCCCGCGGGCAACGTGATGTCGCTGGAAGAATGGAAAACCCTGTTCGAATTGTCCGACCGCTACGGCTTCGTGATTGCGTCGGACGAGTGCTATTCCGAGATCTACCTGGACGAAGGCGATCCCCCGCTGGGCGGTTTGCAGGCGGCGCGCCGCCTGGGCCGGGACGACTACCGCAATCTGGTGGCGTTTTCCAGCCTGTCCAAGCGCTCCAACGTGCCGGGCCTGCGCTCCGGGTTCGTGGCCGGCGATGCCGCGCTGATCGGCCGTTTTCTGCTGTATCGCACGTATCATGGCAGTGCGATGAGCCCGATCGTGTCCGCGGCCAGTATTGCCGCGTGGACGGACGAGACCCACGTAAAGGAAAACCGGCGCCAGTACCGCGAAAAATTCGATGCGGTCGTGCCCATCCTGCAGAAGGTGCTGGATGTGTCACGGCCGCAAGCTTCGTTTTATCTGTGGGCGGCAACGCCCGGTTCGGATACGGCGTTCGTGCGCGACCTCTATGGCCGCACCGGTGTTACCGTGCTGCCGGGCAGTTTCCTGGCACGCGAGGCCCATGGCTTCAATCCGGGCCAGGGACGCATCCGCATCGCCCTGGTGGCGCCTTTGGCCGACTGCGTGCAGGCGGCCGAGCGCATCGCCCATTTTGTACATACCTCTGTTTGACCAACCTTTAAAAGCTGAGCCGATATGACTCTCGACCTGCAGACCACCATTGAACAAGCCTGGGAAAACCGGACCAACCTGTCGCCCGTCGACGCCAGCGCCGAAGTGCGCGAAGCCGTCGAGCACACCATCGACGGTCTGGATCTGGGCCGCCTGCGCGTGGCCGAGAAGATCAATGACGACTGGGTCGTGCACCAGTGGATCAAGAAGGCCGTGCTGCTGTCGTTCCGTCTGAACGAGAACGCCATCATGGGCCAGGCGCCCCTGCAGTTCTACGACAAGGTGCCGCTCAAGTTTTCGGAGTTCGGCGACAACGCGTTCAAGCAAGGCGGCTACCGCGTGGTGCCGCCGGCCGTCGCCCGCCGCGGCTCGTTCATTGGTCGCAACGTGGTGCTGATGCCCTCGTACGTGAACATCGGCGCCTACGTTGACGAAGGCACCATGGTCGACACGTGGGCCACCGTCGGTTCGTGCGCCCAGATCGGCAAGAACGTCCACCTGTCGGGCGGCGTCGGCATCGGCGGCGTGCTCGAGCCCCTGCAGGCCAACCCCACCATCATCGAAGACAACTGCTTCATCGGCGCGCGCTCCGAAGTCGTGGAAGGCGTCGTGGTCGAAGAGAACTCGGTGCTGGCCATGGGCGTGTTCCTGTCGCAAAGCACCAAGATCTATGACCGCGCCACCGGCAAGATCACGTACGGCCGCGTGCCGTCCGGCTCGGTCGTGGTGCCCGGTTCGCTGCCGTCGGCTGACGGTTCGCATAGCCTGGCCTGCGCCGTGATCGTCAAGCGTGTCGATGCGCAGACCCGCGCCAAGACCAGCATCAACGATCTGCTGAGGGCTTGATGAGCAATTCGGCCGTACTGGATCTGGTCAAGGACCTGATCGCCCGTCCCTCGGTGACGCCTGCGGACGAAGACTGCCAGGCGGCGCTTGCCGCCCGGCTCGAACGCATCGGCTTCACCTGCGAGACCATCGCGCAGGGCGGCGTAACCAATCTGTGGGCCCGGCGCGGCAGCGCCGCCCCGCTGACGGTCTTTGCCGGCCACACCGACGTGGTGCCCCCGGGCCCGCGCGAAAAGTGGAACAGCGATCCATTCGTTCCTACCGAACGCGACGGCTGGCTGTATGGCCGCGGCGCGGCCGACATGAAAAGCTCGATCGCCGCCTTTGTGGTGGCGGCCGAGGAGTTCGTGGCGGCCCATCCGGACCATGGCGGTTCGATCGCGCTGCTGATCACCTCCGACGAGGAAGGCCCGTCCATCGATGGCACCGCCATCGTCTGCGACGCTTTGAAAGCGCGCGGCGAGCAGCTGGATTACTGCATCGTCGGCGAGCCCACGTCGGGCGACGTGCTGGGCGACACCTGCAAGAACGGCCGCCGCGGCTCGTTGTCGGGCAAGCTCACGGTCAAGGGCATCCAGGGCCACGTGGCCTACCCGCATCTGGCGCGCAACCCGGTGCACCAGCTTGCGCCCGCGCTGGCCGACATCGTGAACATCGAATGGGACCAGGGCAATGAATACTTCCCGCCCACGACGTTCCAGGTGTCGAATCTGAACTCCGGTACGGGCGCCACGAACGTGGTGCCGGGCGAGGCCGTGGCGTTGTTCAACTTCCGCTTCTCGACCGCCAGCACGCCGGAAAGCCTGAAGCAGCGGGTTCATGCCGTGCTGGACAAGCATGGCCTGGAATACGACCTGGAGTGGGAACTGGGCGGCGAGCCGTTCCTGACCCCGCGCGGATCGTTGACGGATGCACTGGTCAAGGCGATCCATGCCGAAACCGGCGTGACCGCCGAGCTGTCGACCACGGGCGGCACGTCGGATGGCCGCTTCATCGCCAAGATCTGCCCGCAGGTCATCGAGTTCGGTCCCGGCAACGCCACGATCCACAAGG
The DNA here is from genome assembly GCF_002388205.1 of Achromobacter sp. UBA4530. NCBI lineage: Bacteria > Pseudomonadati > Pseudomonadota > Betaproteobacteria > Burkholderiales > Alcaligenaceae > Achromobacter > Achromobacter sp. UBA4530. The sequence continues at coordinate 419,318 of NZ_DGMA01000008.1, forward strand.
TGAACGAGCGCATCGAGGTCGCCTCGCTGGAACCGCTCAAGAACATCTATCGGCGCACGCTGGAAAACCTGCTGTTGCCCGCATGATGCACGCGCCGGCGGGATGCAAGTCCCGCCGCGCGATCTTTTTAGCCCCCCCTGCCGGGGGCGTTTTTCCGTTTTCCCCCTGGGGCGGTGAATTGAATGCCTGATACGAACGCAACCTCCCGCGAAGAACTGCAGACCGTGCGCGACCTGATCCGCTACGGCGTGTCGCGCCTGAATGGCGCCCAGGTCTCGCTGGGACACGGCAGCGACAATGCCTGGGACGAGGCGGTCTACCTGACACTGCACGCGCTGCACCTGCCGCTGGACACGCTGGATCCGTTCCTGGATGCCCGGGTGGTGCGCGAAGAGCGCGAGCGCGTGCTAGACCTGCTGGACCGCCGCGTGACCGAACGCGTGCCCGCCGCCTACCTGACCAACGAAGCCTGGCTTCGCGGTCATCGGTTCTACGTCGACAAGCGAGTCATCGTGCCGCGCTCGCCGATCGCCGAGCTGCTGGACCAGGGGCTGTCGCCGTGGGTGCAGGATGCGCTGGCGGTGGAGAACGTGCTGGACATGTGCACCGGCTCGGGCTGCCTGGCGATCCTGTCGGCGCTGGCCTTTCCCTACGCGCACGTGGACGCCGTGGATGTTTCCGCCGACGCGCTGGAAGTCGCCCGCCGCAACGTCGACGACTACGGCCTTTCCGATCGACTGGACCTGCACGCCAGCAATCTCTTCGACAACCTGCCCGCGCGCGAATACGACGTGATCGTCTGCAATCCGCCCTACGTGAACAGCGGTTCGATGCGCGCCCTGCCCCAGGAGTATCTGCACGAACCGCAACTGGCGCTGGCCGGCGGCGACGACGGCATGGACCTCGTGCGCCGCATCCTGGACGCCGCGCCACGCTACCTGTCGGAAAACGGCGTGCTGGTGCTGGAAATCGGCCATGAGCGCGATTTCTTCGAGGCCGCCTTCCCGCAGCTTTCGCCCGTCTGGCTGGACACCGAGGAAGCCTCGGACCAGCTCCTGCTGCTTACCCGCGAGCAACTGAGCCTGTGATACGCGCCTCTGGACTGACTTTGCGCCGCGGCACGAAAGTGCTGCTGGACGGCGCCGAATTCGTTGTAAACCCCGGTGAACGGGTCGGCATCGTAGGCAAGAACGGCGCAGGCAAGTCCTCGCTGTTCGCGCTGCTGACCGGCGCGCTGGACCTGGACGCCGGCACCTTGTCGCTTCCCGCCGGCTGGCGCATCGCCAGCGTGGAGCAGGAACTTCACGCCGACGACCGCCCTGCCCGCGAGTTCGTCATCGACGGCGACACGCACCTGCGCGCGTTGCAGGCGCAGCGCGCGACGCTGTCCGACGACCAGGGCACGCAGATCGCGGAAGTGGAAGCCGCGCTGGTGGAAGCCGGCGCATGGAGCGCCGCCTCGCGCGCCGAGCAACTGCTGGCCGGCCTGGGCTTCAAGCCTGCCGAATGGACGCAGCCCGTCGAGAGCTTTTCCGGCGGCTGGCGCATGCGTCTAGCGCTGGCCCGCGCGCTGATGGCTCCGTCCGAATTGCTGCTGCTGGACGAGCCCACCAACCACTTGGACCTGGACGCCATGTTGTGGCTGGAGAAGTGGCTCGGCGCCTACGAAGGCACCGTCATGCTGATCTCCCATGACACCGAATTCCTGGATGCCGTCGCGCGGTCCATTCTGCATTTCGACCATGCCAAGCTGACGCGTTATCGCGGCGGTTATGGCGACTTCCTGACGCAACGCGCCGAGCGCCTGCGTCAATCCAACATTGCCTATGAGCGCCAGACGCGCGAGACGGCCCGGCTGCAAGGCTTCATCGACCGCTTCAAGGCCAAGGCCTCCAAGGCCAAGCAGGCGCAGAGCCGCGTGAAGGCGCTGGCGCGCATGCAGGTGCTGGCGCCGCTGCAGGCCGAAGCGGGCATCGACATCCGCATTCCGTCACCCGAACAGGTGCCCGATCCGCTGATGACGCTGGAACACCTGTCCGCGGGCTACACGGACGCCGAAGGCAACGCGGTGCCCATCCTGCGCGACGTGACGCTGATGGTGCGCGCCGGCAGCCGCGTGGGCGTGTTGGGCGCCAATGGGGCCGGCAAGAGCACGCTGATCAAGACCCTGGCCGAAGAGATCCCCGTGCAGGCGGGCGAGCGCCGCGCCTCGCGTGGCCTGGCTATCGGGTATTTCCACCAGCACCAGCTGGACATGCTGGACGTGGACAGCACGCCGATCGCGCACCTGGCCCGCCTGGCGCCCGAGGCGCGCGAGCAGGAGCTGCGCAATTATCTTGGCGGGTTCGGGTTTTCGGGCGATACGGTCACCAGCAAGGTCGGCCCGATGTCGGGCGGCGAAAAGGCGCGGCTGGCGCTGTCGCTGATCGTCTGGCAAAAGCCCAACCTGCTGCTGCTGGACGAACCCAGCAACCACTTGGACGTGGAGACGCGCGAGGCCCTCGCCACCGCGCTGGCGGACTTCGGCGGCAGCATGCTGCTGGTGTCGCACGACCGGCATCTGTTGCGGACTACGGTGGACAGCTTCTGGATCGTGGCGGACGGTGCGGTGCGCGAGTTCGACGGCGACCTTGAGGACTACCGCGACTGGCTGGCCGCGCGCAACGCGGACGAGCGGGCCGAGGCGCGTGAAAACGCTGAAAGCAGCGGCGAGCCTGTCGTGGATCGCAAGGCGCAACGTCGCGCCGAGGCCGAACAGCGGCAACGCCTGTCTGCACTGCGCAAGCCGCTGGAGTCCAAGCTGGCCAAGGTCGAAACCGAGATGGAAAAGCTGCGCGGCAAATTGGCCGCCCTGGATGCGGTGATCGCCGATCCGGACCTGTATTCCGACGCGCGTCGCACCGAACGCCAGAAGGTCATGGCGGAACATGGCGAGCACGGCAAGCGGATGGGGGAACTGGAAGAGCAGTGGCTTGAGCTGCAAGGCTCGCTGGAAGAGATAGACCAGAGCGAAGCCTGATCCAAATGAAATCGGCCCCAATCCGGGGCCGATTTCTTTGGGTTTGAGCGTGCTGCGCGCTTGCGTTGGAAGCGCTGGCGCGCGCCTGCGGTTACGAGTACGGACGCTCTCGCAAGCGGGTATGGTTGTCGATTACCGTGTCGATGACTTCGCGCAGGATGGTTTCAGCCAGATCGGGCGGAACGCCCGCTTCCAGCGCCAAACGGCGGATGCGTTCGACCTGCTGGGCTTCGCGCTTGGGATCGACCAGGTCCATGCCGTGGTTGGTCTTGAGTTCGCCGATCATGTCGGTGCAACGGAATCGCACGCCAAGCAGCAACATGATCTGTTGATCGATCTCGTCGACTTCGGCGCGCAGGGCCGCCAGCTCGGCTTTGGGGGAATCGTTGGTAGCCATATGTAGTCAACCCTGAACAATGTCGAGCTTGGCGATGCCCAGCGCCAACGTTTTGGCGCCTACGTCGCGGAAGTGGATTTCCGCCTGTGCGTCCTGACCCGCGCCGCTCAGACCGATGATGGTGCCGTCGCCGAAACGCGCGTGACGGACGCCCTGCCCCACACGATACTGCTTGTCGCCCACCGTGACGCCGGTTGCGACGCCACGGGGTTGACGCGGCGCAATGGTGTTGGTTGGCTTGCGGCCGAAGGCATCGCCCCGGTTGCCGCCACCCCAGCCCGCGCCCGTGGCGCTGATCGGCGCCAGTCCAGCCTTGGGCGTCAGCCACTTCAGATGCTGCTCGGGAATTTCGTCCAGGAAGCGCGAGCGCATCGCATAGCGCGTCTGGCCATGCAGCATCCGGCTTTGCGCCAGGCTGATGTACAGGCGCTGACGCGCGCGGGTGATCGCCACGTACATCAGGCGGCGTTCTTCTTCCAGGCCGGCGGGCTCGAGAATGCTGTTCTCGTGCGGAAACAGCCCTTCCTCCAGACCGGTGATGAACACGGCGTCGAACTCCAGGCCTTTGGCGGCATGCACCGTCATGAGCTGGACGGCGTCCTGGCCTTGCTGGGCCTGGTTGTCTCCGGCCTCAAGCGCCGCATGCGACAGGAACGCGGCCAGCGGCGTCAGGTTGTCGCCCGCTACCGCCGGCGCGTCCACCACGCCCGGCATGAGCGTCGACGACGTGTCGTGGTCGGGCACCACGCCGGCGGGCATGCCGTCGTAGTTTTCCTCGGACGCGAACACGGCCGCGGCCGTGATCAGTTCGTTCAGGTTCTCCAGCCGCTCGGCGCCTTCGCGCTCGGCCTTGTAGTGCGCATTCAGGCCACTGGCTTCGAGCATGTGCTCGACCATTTCGGGCAGCGGCAGCTCGCGCGTTTCTTCGATCAGGCGATGAATCAGTTGCGCAAACTGCGCCAGATTCGAACCGCCCTTGCCGCCGACCAGCGCCACCGCGCCATACAGGCTGGTGTCATGCTGCCGGGCGGCGTCGGCCAATTGCTCGAGCGTGCGCGCCCCGATGCCGCGCGTCGGGAAGTTGACCACCCGCATCCACGAGGTGTCGTCGTGCGGATTGGCCATCAGGCGCAGGTAGGCGAGCGCGTGCTTGATTTCCTGGCGTTCGAAGAAGCGCAGGCCGCCGTAGACCTTGTACGGAATGCCGGCGGAAAAGATGGCGTGTTCGATGACGCGCGACTGCGCGTTGCTGCGATACAGCACGGCGATTTCGCGGCGGTCGCTGCCTTCGTGGATGAGCGAACGGATTTCGTCCACGATCCACTGCGCTTCCATGCCATCGGACGGCTGTTCGATGACGCGCACCGGCTCGCCTTCGCCCTGGTCGGTCCAGAGATTCTTGCCCAGGCGGCCCGAGTTGTGACCGATGAGCGCGTTGGCCGAATCCAGGATGTGACCGTAGGACCGGTAGTTCTGCTCCAGGCGGATGACGGTGCCATGCGCGTAGTCGCGCTCGAAGTCGGCCATGTTGCCGACGTTCGCGCCGCGGAACGCGTAGATGGACTGGTCGTCGTCGCCCACGGCAAAAATGGCCGCGCCGCCGCCAGCCAACAGGCGCAGCCACTTGTACTGCAGCGTGTTGGTGTCCTGGAACTCGTCGACCAGGATGTGCCGGAAACGGCGTTGATAGTGTTCGCGCACGGGCGCGTTGCGCGACAGCAGCTCGTAGGCGCGCAGCAGCAATTCGGCGAAGTCGACCACGCCTTCACGCTGGCACTGGGCTTCGTAAAGCTGGTAGATCTCGATCAGGCGGCGGCGATGGGCGTCATAGGCTTCGACGTCCGGCGGACGCAGCCCCTCTTCCTTGGCGCCGTTGATGAAGCGCTGCACGTCGCGGGGCGGGTACTTTTCGTCGTCGACGCCGTTGGCCTTCATGAGGCGCTTGATGGCCGCAAGCTGGTCCGTGACGTCGAGGATCTGAAAACTCTGAGGCAGGCCGGCGTCGCGATGATGCGCCCGCAGCATGCGGTTGCACAAGCCGTGGAACGTGCCGATCCACAGGCCGCGCGTATCGATCGGCAGGATCGCCGACATCCGCGCCAGCATCTCGCGGGCGGCCTTGTTGGTGAACGTGACCGCCAGCAGCCCAAAAGGCGAAGCCTGGCCGGTTTGAATCAGCCAGGCCATGCGGGTGGTGAGCACCCGCGTCTTCCCGCTGCCCGCCCCGGCCAAGACCAGGGCGTGCTGCGGTTCTAACGTTACTGCGGCGCGTTGTTCAGGATTTAGCTTCTCTAGCATCATGCCGCATAGCGGCGCAGATGTTGAGCGAATTGCTCAAGCCCAGCGATGCCGCTTTGCTGGGCGCGCTGGCACCAGGCCTGCAGGTCGTGAAGAAGCTGTTCGCTGCTGGCGCTGGAGCTTTCCCAGATGCGGCCGAGTTCGCGGCGCATCTGCACCAGCGTCGACAGCGACTTGTTCTGGGCGATGGCCTTGTCCACGGCAGCCAGTTGCTCGGGCTGCAGGATATCTTCGTTGCGATGGATGGCGCGACGCACGCTGTGCAGCTTGGTGTAGCCGCATTCGGCGTTGCCTTCCTGGCGCGAAGCCTTCAGCTTGGCGAGTTCTTCACGGGCGGCGCTCTTGATCACGTCCGCATAGCGGGCCATGACTTCGTAGCGGTGCGTGATCACGCCTTGCAGCGTGCGCAGGTCGATGCCCGTGCGGGAGTCGTCCAGCTTGAGCTTGGGCGCAACCTTCTTGATCTTGGCCAGGCCAAAGAACTTCAGGATGTTGATGTAGCACCAGCCGATGTCGAACTCGTACCACTTGGCCGAAAACTTGGCCGACGTGCCGTGGGCGTGGTGGTTGTTGTGCAGCTCTTCGCCGCCGATCACGATGCCCCACGGGAACACGTTGGTGCTGGTGTCCGGGCTGTTGTAGTTGCGGTAGCCCCAGAAGTGGCCGATGCCGTTGACGACGCCGGCGGCCCAGAAGGGAATCCAGGCCATCTGGACAGCCCAGACCGTGACGCCGATCGCGCCGAACAGGGCGACGTCGATGGCGAGCATGGTCAGCACGCCCCACAGGCTGTGCTTGCTGTAGACGTTGCGCTCGAGCCAGTCGTCAGGCGTGCCGTGGCCGAACTTGGCCATGGTTTCCTTGTTGTTCGATTCTTCGCGGTACAGCTCGGCGCCGCGGAACAGAACCTTCCAGATGCCGAACAGCATGGGCGAGTGCGGGTCACCTTCCTTTTCGCATTTGGCGTGATGCTTGCGGTGAATAGCCACCCATTCCTTGGTGACCATACCGGTCGTCATCCAGAGCCAGAAGCGGAAGAAGTGCATGACAGCCGGATGGAGATCCAGACCGCGGTGCGCTTGGCTGCGATGGAGAAAAACCGTGACCGCAACAATCGTGATGTGCGTCACGACCAAAGTGAAAACGACGATCTGCCACCAAGTCGCTTGGGTCAGGCCGCCGGCAATGAAGGAGAGGATGTAATCCATAAAGCTGTTATGAGCCTCGCATGAGAAGGTGGCTGAAAGTTTAGCGTACCTTAGCCGTCTGATGACAATCTAGTTTCAAAATAGTTATTGAGAGAAATCAAGGACTAAGGCGCGGTTTTGAGCCAAAAAGCCGCCCTGCGAGCGGTTTGAGCGCGCGCAGAGGCTTTACTTGTGCGGTTGCGGCGGCTTTGCCCAGAGGGGGACGGCCTGAAATTCGCAGTCGCACCGGGTTTTGGCACCATTTGGCGTTTAAAGTTCCAGTCAGGCAAACCCGCAGTCTTGAAGGCGCCACGATCCCGGGGCACACTGCACCCCGTTCCGCCCGCACACTGTCTCCTTTCTCCCACGAATGTCGCCCACCACAATGCGTCACCGTTTTTTAACTGTTTTGGCCGCGCTCGGTGTGGCGATATCCGCCCCGGCTTCAGCGCAAACGCTGAAGTCTGGGGACGTCGCCGTCCTGGCTTCTTACTATGAGATCCGCGGGTCGGACTGCCTGGCGCTGCGGGCGCCGCGCGTGTCCATCACCCAGATGCCGACGCTGGGCAAGGCCAGCATCCAGCAGACGCGCGGGCAGTCCAATAATTCCGGGCGCTGCGCGTACAAATCGGTGCCGGTGGCGCAGATTGTGTACCAAGCCGACCAGCCGGGTTCCGATACCCTGTCCTGGGAAGTGAAGTACCAGAACAAGACCATCGGAACCCGCCGCTACAGCGCAACGGTGGGCGTTACGCCGGGTCCTTGACCGCGGTTTCCGTTTCTTTGACGTCGGAAGCTTTTACTTCGGCTTCCTCGACGGCCGTTTCCTCGGCAGTATCGGTCTGAGCGTCGGCGCCCGCTTGGGCTTCGGCCTCAGCGCCATCGGCCGCGTCGATCCGGTCGTCCTCGTCGGCGAGGTTGGCATCAGCCGCCTCGGCGGCATCCGTCCCGGCGCCCTTCTTCTTGCGTTCGAACACAGCGGCAAAGAAGCCGTCGGTGCCGTGCAGATCCGGACGCAGTTGCACGTACGGGCCTTCCAGTTTCAGGGACTCGCAACGGGCGCCCAGGATTTCGGCGGCATCCACGCGTTCGAAGTCCGGATGGCTGGCCAGGAAGCGGTCAGCCTGGACTTCGTTTTCCTCGGCCAGCAGGCTGCACGTGGCATAGACCAGGCGGCCGCCGGGCGCGACACAGCGGGCGGCGCTGTTCAGGATGCGTTCCTGTAGCTGGCCCAGCTCCGCCAGCGCCTCGGGGTGCTGGCGCCACTTCAGGTCCGGATTGCGGCGCAGGGTGCCGATGCCGCTGCAGGGCGCGTCGACGAGCACGCGTTGGGCCTTGCCGGCCAGGCGCTTCACACGGGCGTCGTTCTCGTTGTCGATCACCACCGGGACCACATTCGAGAGGCCGCTACGGGCGAAGCGCGGCTTGGCGCGCGCCAGGCGGGCCGCCGAGACGTCGAAGGCGTACAGCCGGCCGGTCGACCGCATCAGCGCACCCAGCAGCAGCGTCTTGCCGCCGGCGCCTGCGCAGAAATCGATGATCATTTCACCACGGCGTGGGGCGACCAGCAGGGCCAGCAGCTGGCTGCCTTCGTCCTGGACCTCGATGCTGCCATTTTCGAATTGGGGCCACCGGTTGATGGCGGGCCGGCCTTCCATGCGAATGCCCCAGGGCGAAAAAGGCATGGCCGTGGGCTCATACCGGCCCGCGCCTTGTTGCAGTTCCGCCAGCATGGCGTCGCGCTCGGCCTTGAGCGGGTTCACGCGCAGGTCCAGGCTGGCCTGGCGGTTCAGGGCTTCCACCAGCGTCTCCGGGCTTTCCATGGCGCTCAGGCGCTCGTCCAGCCAATCGGGAATGCTGCCGCGCACGGCACGGGGCAAGGTCGCGACGTCGATTCGCGTGACCCGTTGCAGCCACTCTGCCTCGGCGGCATCCATCCCCTCCTGCAGGAACTCGGCGCCCAGGGTCGCGTTCAGGCCCAGGATGGCAAGACGGCGCGACGCGGGGCCGACACCGCTTTCGCCGTACTGGCGGTAGCGGCGCAGGTGGCGTAGCACGTCATAGACGGCCTCGGCGACTTCGGAACGGTCGCGCGCGCCCAGGTTCGGGTGATGGCGCAGCCAGTGCGAGAGCGCGGCGTCGGCCGGATAGGTCCATTGCAGGATTTCGCCCAGCACGCGCTGCACCTGATCGATCCGGATGGCCGCGTGCGACAGGCGGGGTCGATTGGACTGGGGCTTTTGCGGGGCGTGATCGCGCTCGCCGCCGCGCGACTCGCCGCGCTGGCCGCCGAAGGAGGAGCGGGCATCCGAACGTCCGTGCTCTTCGCGACGGTCCTGGCCGTACGGATTGCGTTCACCGCCTCGGCTTTCGCTGCGATCCTGTCCATACGAACCGCGTTCGCCGCCACGGGCACCGCCGCGATCTTGTCCATAGGAGCCGCGACCTTCGCCTCGCTGGCCGCCGAACGACGAGCGCGAGTCCGGGCGCCCCTTACCTTCACGACGATCCTGGCCGTACGACCCGCGATCACCGCCACGGCCTTCGCCACGATCCTGGCCGAAGGAGCCACGATCTTCGCCGCGCTGGCCGCCGAACGACGAGCGCGAGTCCGCGCGTCCCTGACCTTCACGGCGGTCCTGGCTGTACGAACCGCGTTCGCCGCCACGGCTTTCGCCGCGATCCTGGCCGAAGGAGCCGCGACCTTCGCCGCGCTGGCCACCGAACGACGAGCGCGAGTCCGGGCGCCCCTGACCTCCACGGCGATCCTGGCTGTACGACCCGCGTTCGCCGCCACGGCCTTCGCCGCGATCCTGACCAAAGGAGCCCCGGCCTTCCCCACGCTGGCCGCCAAACGACGAGCGGGAGTCCGGGCGTCCCTGACCTTCACGGCGGTCCTGGCTGTACGAACCGCGCTCGCTGCCTCGGCCTTCGCCGCGATCCTGTCCATGGGAACCACGCCCTTCGCCACGCTGACCGCCAAACGACGAACGCGAATCCGGGCGCCCCTGTCCTTCGCGGCGGTCCTGGCTGTACGAACCGCGTTCGCTGCCGCGCCCTTCATTGCGCTGTCCGCCAAACGACGAGCGGGAGTCGGGGCGGCCCCGGCCCTCGCCGCGGTCCTGGCCGTAGCCGCCGCGATCGCTCGTGCGCTCGTCGCGCGCGCGGTCGCCGGATTCGGCCCGGTCACGCGGCGCCGGTTTGCGGGCGTCGCCCTTGGGACGCGAGAAAAAAGACCGGCCGTCGCGGCCTTCCGAGGCGGCGCCGAAGGAGCCGGCCGGGCGGGAACGCGGGGATTGGGGTTTAGTCATGGTGTATTCCAATAGGGCGGAAGCGTTCCGCCCGAAAAATGCTTTTCAGGGCCGTTCAAGCGGCCGGCGACCAGGAAAAAAGGCGCACGGGGTCGCCCTGGACGGCCACGCGGTGATCGTTTGTCAGGGTAACCCGGCCTTCGGCAAGCCAGCGAACGGCAGCCGGAAAGGCCTGGTGCTCAACGGCCAGCACGCGCTCGGCCAGCAAGTCAGGCGTGTCGCCCGCCAGGACCGGCACGCAGCCCTGGGCGATGATGGGCCCGTGGTCCAGCACCGGGGTGACGAAATGCACCGTGCAGCCATGCACGCGCACGCCGGTGGCCAGCGCCTGCGCATGGGTGTGCAGGCCGGGGAATGCGGGCAGCAGCGAGGGGTGGATGTTGACCAGACGGCCGGCGTAATGATTGACGAAGCCGGGCGTCAGCACGCGCATGAACCCGGCCAGGATGACGTAGTCGGGCGCATAGCGATCGATTTCGGCGGCCAGCGCGGTATCGAAGGCTTCGCGGCTGGCGTAGTCCTTGTGATACAGGGCCGCTGTGGGAATGCCCTGCGCGGCGGCCCATTCGAGGCCACCGGCGTCGGGACGGCTGGCGATCACGGCGGCGATTTCCGCCGGCCAGTGTTCGTCGCGGCAGGCCTCGGCCAGCGCCTGCATGTTGCTGCCCCGCCCCGAGATCAGGATGACGAGGCGGCGCTTGATAGAAGAAGTTTCCGGCAAGATGAACAATTCCAAGGGAAAACGGGCGGTTCCAGTCCCGAAATCAGGCGCGCGCCCTGCGCACGCCGTGCCCGCAAAGGCGGCTGAGCACCCCCTGCGGGCGGGATACGAACAAACCCGTAATCCAAAATTGTAAACTCTCGCTCGTGAAACCATCGCTGCGCATCTACCGATCCCTGCCCCCGCCCGAACGGCGCGCCCCTTGCGCGCTGACAATCGGCAATTTCGACGGCGTCCATCGCGGGCACCAGGCCATGCTTGCCCGCGTCTGCCAGGTGGCCCGCGAACGCGGGCTGACGCCGGCCGTGATGACGTTCGAGCCCCACCCGCGGGAGTATTTCGCCACCCTCAACCAGCGTCCGGAACTGGCGCCGACCCGCATTTCGGGGCTGCGCGACAAGCTGGCCGCGCTGGCGCGCTACGGCATATCGCAGGTCGTGGTCGAGCGGTTCAATGCCCGGCTGGCTGAAATGTCGGCCAACGCCTTCATTGAGCACCTTCTGGTGCAGGGGCTGCAGACCAAATGGCTGCTCGTGGGCGAGGACTTTCGCTTCGGGCACAAGCGCAGCGGCGATATCGACCTGCTGCGCGAAGCCGGCATGGTGCATGGCTTCGAGGTCCAGACGCTGGCGGACGTGACCGACCGTCAAGGTCACCGCATTTCCAGTTCCGAGGTGCGCACCGCGCTGGCCGTGGGCGACCTGGAACGCGCGCGCCATCTGCTGGGCCATCCGTTCCATATCAGCGGGCACGTGATCCACGGCCAGAAGCTCGGCCGTACGCTCGGCTATCCCACCATGAACCTGCGTGTGGCCGAACGATGCGCCGCGCGGTCGGGCATCTACGTCGTGCAGGTTCATGGGCTGGCCGACCGCGCGCTGCCGGCGGTGGCGAGCCTGGGCGTGCGCCCGACGGTCGAGGACCGCGGCAGAGTGCTGCTTGAGTCACACCTGCTCGACGAGTCCGTCAACGCTTACGGTAAACTCGTACGCGTTGAATTCCTGCAAAAGCTGCGGGACGAAGAAAAATTTCCTGATCTCCCTTCCCTGACTGCCGCCATCGCCGAAGACGCGCGAAACGCGCGCGCCTATTTTGCCGTTCATGGACTATAAAAAGACCCTCAACCTGCCCGATACCCCCTTCCCCATGCGGGGCGACCTCGCCAAGCGCGAGCCCGCCTGGATTGCGCAATGGGAGGAAAACCACGTCTACCAGGCGATCCGTGCGGCCAGCCGCGGCCGGCCGCGCTTCGTGCTGCATGACGGCCCGCCCTATGCGAACGGCGACATCCACATCGGCCACGCGGTCAACAAGATCCTGAAGGACATCATCGTCAAGAGCCGCAACATGGCCGGCTATGACGCGCACTACGTGCCGGGCTGGGACTGCCACGGCATGCCCATCGAGATCCAGATCGAAAAGAAGTACGGAAAGCACCTGCCCGTGGCGGAAGTGCAATCCAAGGCCCGCGCCTACGCCCTCGAACAGATCGATCGCCAGCGCAAGGACTTCAAGCGCCTGGGCGTGCTGGGCGAGTGGGATCGTCCGTACATGACGATGAACTACAGCAACGAGGCCGACGAGATCCGTGCGCTGGGCCGCATCCTGGACAAGGGCTACGTGTTCCGTGGCCTGAAGCCGGTGAACTGGTGTTTTGACTGTGGCTCGGCGCTGGCCGAGGCTGAAGTCGAATACGCGGATCGCGTGGATCCCGCCGTCGACGTCGCGTTCCCGTTCGCCGACCACAAGCGGCTGGCCCAAGCCTTCGGCCTGGATTCGGTGGACGACGGCGCCATCGTGATCTGGACGACGACGCCCTGGACCATTCCGTCCAACCAGGCGCTGAACGTCCATCCCGAAATCGAATACGCGCTGGTGCGGGTCACTTCGGCTGCCACGCCCAAGTTCGGTCCCCTGCTGCTCATCGCCAAGGAACGCGTCGAAGCCTGCCTGAAATCCTGGGACCTCGAAGGCGAAGTCATCGCCACGGCGCCCGGCGAGGCCCTGTCAGGCATCGAGTTCCGCCATCCGCTGGCGCAGTTCAACGCCGCCTACGATCGCAAGGCGCCCGTGTACCTGGGCGACTACGTCACGGCAGACTCCGGCACCGGCGTGGTGCACTCGGCGCCGGCTTACGGTATCGAAGACTTTGTGTCGTGCAAGGAGCACGGCATGAAGGACACCGACTTCATCAGCCCGGTGATGGGCGACGGCAAGTACGTGGACAGCCTGGCGCTTTTTGGCGGCCTGTCGATCTGGGACGCAAACCCCAAGATCGTCGAAGCGCTCAAGGAAGCCGGCGCGCTGATGCACGTCGAAAAGCACAAGCACAGCTATATGCACTGCTGGCGCCACAAGACGCCGATCATCTACCGCGCAACCAGCCAATGGTTCGCGGGCATGGATGTCGCGCCCAAGGACGGCAGCCCGACCCTGCGCGAATCGGCGCTGGCCGGCATCGACGCCACGGCGTTTTACCCCGCGTGGGGCCGCGCCCGTCTGCATGCCATGATCGCCAACCGTCCGGACTGGACCCTGTCGCGCCAGCGCCAGTGGGGCGTCCCGATGGCGTTCTTCGTGCACAAGGAAACCGGCGAACTGCATCCGCGCACGTCCGAATTGCTGGAACAGGTGGCGCAGCGCGTCGAACAGGGCGGCATCGAGGCCTGGCAGGCGCTCGATCCCCGCGAGCTTCTCGGCGACGAAGCCGACCAGTACGAAAAGAACCGCGACACGTTGGACGTATGGTTCGACTCGGGCAGCACGCACGCCACGGTGCTGGGCGGCAAGGACGGCGAATTCGCCGGTTCGCATGGCGCTGAACTCGCCTGGCCCGCCGACCTCTACCTGGAAGGCTCGGACCAGCATCGCGGCTGGTTCCATTCGTCGCTCCTGACCGGCTGCATGCTGTACGGCCAGCCGCCCTACAAGGCCCTGCTGACGCACGGCTTCGTGGTGGACGGCCAGGGCCGCAAGATGAGCAAGTCGGTTGGCAACGTGATTGCCCCGCAGAAGGTCTCCGATTCCCTGGGTGCGGAAATCCTGCGCCTGTGGGTGGCCTCCACCGACTACTCGGGCGAGCTGTCGATCTCCGACGAAATCCTCAAGCGTGTGGTGGAAGGCTATCGCCGCATCCGCAACACCCTGCGCTTCCTGTTGGCCAACCTGGCCGACTTCGACGCCGTGTCGCAATCGGTGCCTTACGGCGAACTCTTCGAGATCGACCGCTACGCGCTGGCCATGACGGCACAGATGCAGTCGGAAGTGCAGGCCAACTACGAACGCTACGATTTCCATCCGGCCGTCTCGCGTTTGCAGACGTTCTGCTCGGAAGACCTGGGTGCGTTCTACCTGGACATCCTGAAAGATCGCCTCTACACGTCGGCCCCCGACAGCCGCGCCCGCCGCTCGGCGCAGACGGCCCTGCTGGACATCACGCAGACGCTGCTCAAGCTGATGGCACCCATCCTGTCGTTCACGGCGGAAGAGGCCTGGAAGGAACTGGTTGCGTCCGCCCTGAAGAACCAGGCCGACGCCGCCCGCGCCACGATCTTCACCGAGGTCTATCACGTGCTGCCGCCGTTTGCGGACGCCGATGCCCTGACCGCCAAGTGGACGCGCCTGCGCGCCATCCGCGCCGAGGTCCAGCGCAAGCTGGAAGAAGTGCGTACGGCGGGCGATATCGGTTCGTCGCTGCAGGCCGAAGTCGACCTGTACGCAAACGGCGAAGACCAGCAACTGCTGGCCAGCCTGGGCGATGACCTGCGCTTCGTCCTGATCGTCTCGCGCGCCGCGGTGCACGCGGGCGAAGGCGACACCCGCATCGAGGTCACGCCGTCGGCCCACAAGAAGTGCGAACGTTGCTGGCACTGGCGTCTTGACGTCGGCCAGGACGCCGATCATCCCGAGATCTGCGGCCGCTGCGTGTCCAACCTGTTCGGCTCGGGCGAAGCCCGCGACAAGGCTTGAACATGGCCCGCCCCGCCGAACCCGGAGTGACGGGCACCGCCCCCGCCCGCGCCGCGCCCGCGCGCGTGGGTGGGTGGCTGGCGCTGGCGTTGCTGATCATCGTGCTGGACCAGTTGACGAAGGTCTACTTCAACACGTCATTCCAGTACGGCGAGCGCGTCAACATCCTGCCCTTCTTCGACTTCACGCTGGTGTTCAACCGCGGCGCCGCCTTCAGCTTCCTGGCGTCCGAAGAAGGCTGGCAGCGTTGGTTGTTCACGGGGCTGGGCTGCGTGGCGGCAGTGGTCATCATATGGATGCTGCGCCGCACGCACGGCCAACCGCGTTTCAGCCTGGCGCTCACGCTCATCCTGGGCGGCGCCATCGGCAACGTCATCGACCGCGTGGTGTATGGCCACGTGGTGGACTTTCTGCTCTTCTACTGGAACGACTGGCAGTTCCCCGCTTTCAACATTGCGGACGTCGGTATCACCTGCGGCGCCGTGCTGCTGGTGCTGGACGAACTGCTTCGTGCCCGCAAGCCTCAAGCGTGACGCGACAGGGGGGCAACGCCCCCCCTTTTTGCGCCGCCTTTTTGCAGTGCCTCTTTGCAACGCCTTTTCGAAGCGCCTGTTTGCACCCCCATTCAGCAGCCCTCTTTGCGCCCCTTTCTGCTTTCGTCAGGCCTACCCCATGCTGCGCCTTCCGCGGCTTTCGTCCGGTTTGATGCCCCCTCTAATGCATGACGAACGGCGCATTGCGGCAATGCAGAATAAAATCCCTCTCACTTCCACGATTACGCGGCGTTAACCCGCCGTCCCGTCCTCATGCTCGATCTCGCCCGCAAACGCATCGTCCTCGGTCTGACCGGGGGCATCGCCTGCTACAAAATCGCCGAGCTGGTGCGGCGCATGACCGAACAAGGCGCCACGGTGGATGTGGTGATGACCGAGGCGGCCACGCACTTCATCACGCCGGTCACCATGCAGGCACTGTCGGGCCGACCCGTGTTCGTGGACGCCTGGGACGCGCGCGTGCCCAACAACATGGCGCACATCGACCTGACGCGCGGCGCGGACGCCGTGTTGATCGCGCCCGCCAGCGCCGACTTCATGGCCAAGGTGGCACACGGCATGGCCGACGACCTGTTGTCCACGCTGTGCGTGGCCCGCGCCTGTCCGCTGCTGGTGGCGCCCGCCATGAACCGCGAGATGTGGGCCAACCCGGCCACGCAGCGCAACGTCGAAACCCTCCGCGGCGACGGCGTCACCGTGCTGGGACCTTCGGCGGGCGAACAGGCCTGCGGCGAAACCGGCGACGGCCGGATGCTCGAAGCCCATGAGATCCTGACCGACCTGATCGCCTTCTTCCAGCCCAAGCTCTTGGCCGGCCGCCACGTGCTGCTGACCGCAGGCCCCACCTCTGAACCCGTGGACCCGGTGCGTGTGCTGAGCAACCGGTCTTCCGGCAAGACGGGCTATGCACTGGCTCGCGCCGCCCGCGAGGCCGGCGCCCGCGTCACCCTCATCACCGGCGCCACATTCCTGCCCATCCCGCGCGGCGTAACCGCCCTGCCCGTCACCACCGCGCGCCAGATGCACGACGCCGTGATGGCCAGTGTGGGCGATGCCGACATCTTCATCGCCGTGGCCGCTGTAGCCGACTGGCGGGTCAAGAACGTCAGCACGCAGAAGCTGAAGAAAACCAGCGAAGGCGGCGGCGCGCCGCTGATGGAATTCGAACCCAATCCGGACATCCTGGCCGAAGTGGCCAAGCTCGAAAATGGTCCCTGGTGCGTGGGCTTTGCCGCCGAAACGGAAAAGCTGGCCGAGCACGCCGAAGCCAAGCGCACGCGCAAAGGCATCCCGCTGCTGGTCGGCAATCTGGCGCACAAGGTCATGGACGCCGACACCACCGAACTGGTGCTGTTCGACGCGCAAGGCACACACCCGCTGCCCGCCGGCAACAAGCTGGATGCCGCGCGCCGTCTCATCGCGGAGATCGCGGCGCGCATGCCGGCCTGACGCGGCGGCGCATTGCCGCGCTACGCCGCGCCGAGCCTGCGTAAGCGCCGATTGGCTTGCGCAAGCTCCGATGAGCCTAGGCAGGATCCGATAATCGCCGGCCAGCCGCGCGTCATGCTCCGACGAGCCGCCGCCTCTTCTCCGACGCTCCAAAAAAAACGCCAGGCCCTCTCGGGTCTGGCGTTTTGCTTTGCAGCGGTTCAAGCCGCTTGCGGCGCCTTACTGCTCCAGGCTGATGTTCGCGGCCTTGACGATCTCCGCCCATTGCTTGCGGTCGTTTTCAAGAAACTCGCTGAACTTCTCGGGCGTCATGCCGGTGACGGGCTCCGAACCCAGGCCGGCCATCTTCTCGATCAGCGCGGGTTGCTTCAGCACGTCCTGCAGTGCGGCGTAATAGGCGGCCAGCACGTCGGCGGGCAGACCGGCGGGCGCGAACACGCCTTGCCACGTCGGCATGTCAAAGCCCTTCAGGCCTTGCTCGTCCAGCGTCGGCACGTTGGGCAATTGCGCGGCGCGCTTGATCGACGCTACCGCAATTGCCTTGACCTTGCCTTGCGACGCCAACGGTGCAGCGGTCGAAATGTTGTCCATCGTCATGGCGATGTGGCCGCCGAGCAAATCGGTGATCACGGGCGCGGCGCCGCGGTAGGCGGCGTGCGGCACCTTGACGCCCAGCTTGTACAGCATGGTCTCGGCGATCAGGTGGTTGGAGATGCCGACCCCCGCGGTGCCGTACGTAGCCGTCGGCGTCTTCTGGAAATATTCCTTCAGTTCGGCCAGGTTGTTGGCCGGCACGTCCTTGTTCACGATGACCACATTGGGCTGCACCGCGGCCAGCGTGATGGGCGTGAAGTCGGCGGGCTTGTAGTTCGTGCCCTTGGGATTCAGGACATGGGTGATGGCCATCGAACCGGCCGCGGCGATACCGATGGTGTAGCCGTCGGCGGGCGCCTGGCTCAGGCGGTACGCCATGATGTTGCCGCCGGCGCCGGCCAGGTTCTCGACGACGACCGGTTGGCCCAGGCGGGCCGACAGCGGCTCAGCCAGCAGGCGGGCCAGCGTATCGGCCGAACCGCCCGGCGCGAAGCCCACGAGCAGGCGCACGGGTTTGGCGGGCTTCCAGGCGTCGGCGGCATACGCCGAAGTGGCCGACAGCGCGGCGACGGCGAACAGAGCGCCAGCGGCGCGGTGCAAGGTACGGCTGATCATAAAAAAACTCCCAACGATTGATTGACGAAGTCGGCTTCGTCTCCTCTCGCCGCTCGCCCGGACCGGCCGCGCGAACCTGTGCGGCCGGAACTTCGGGATTGCGTCCGGCGGCGTTATTCCAGTATTTGTGCCAGGGCCTGCGCGACCAGGCGGTTGGACAACAGCACGGGGCGGCCCGATGCCTGCGCCACGGCCTGGCGCATGGACTGCGCGTAGCCCATGCAGTGCATGACGATCAGATCGCACGACGCCAGCTCACGGCCGGCGGCCTCGAAATTGCGGGCGGCCTGCAGCACGTCGGCTTCGTAAGGCGAGGCGTGCACGACCTGCGTTTCGCATTCCAGCGGCACGGCCATGTGAAAAGCGTCGACCTGCGCTTCCAGCGGAACCACCAGCCCGACCTTGCGGCAATGCTGCGCCAGGCCCGCAACCAGGTGATCCACGACCTGCTGCGGCTCGACCACCAGGGTGCGCATCGGCGCGATGGCCGTGCCGGTGCACAGCGGGACCAGGATGTCGTAGCCCTGGCCGTCCGCCTGGCGCATCACGTCGGCCAAGCGCGCCTCGGCGGCGGCTGCGTCCAGTTCGATCTGGGAACCGTCGCGCATGCGCGTCGCAAAGCGGTATTCGCGCGGTCGCGGCGCCAGCGCGGCCATAGCATCCGCGTCCAGGCCGTCGAGCGCGCCGAACTCGTCGATGCGCACATGGGCGCCGAGCACAGGCGCCATCTCCGACACCACGTCGCTACGCGGCGATTGACCGATGGTGAAGAACGCGACGCGGCGCGGTGTGCGGGCGCTCATTGCACGGCTCCGTCTTCGCGGCCGACGGTCTGCAGGTGCGCCATCGAACCGTAGCGGGCCTGCAGCGCGCCCCACTCGGCGTCGTCGAAGAAGGTCATGGCGCCCTGCCCGTAGAGCTTGGCGATCTCGATGCAAAAGCGCATGGCGACGTCGGCATCCACGGCATTGGTGACGCCCGTGGCGCAACCCGGCACGGTGGTCTGCGCCGTCAAGGCCACGCCGACGACCGGCGCGTCCGTGACGATGGCCGGCTGCATCAGGGAGTTCACGTGCCACAACCCGTTTTCGTAGGGTGTGATGTCCTGCGTGGTCAAGGGCAGCGTCACCGGCAGTTCACCGCTGACCCAACCCATGACGTCGAGCATGGTCTCGGGAATGCGCAGCAGGTAGCCCTGCTTGGCGACCGGCGTGAGCGCCACGCCGCGCTTGTTGACCAGGCGGTTGCCGCGCGTCGTGTCCACCGACAGGATCGCGTCCATGCGCGGATCCACTTCGTGCGACATCATCTCGCGCATGGGGAACGGCGAGCGCATCATCGGCACCGGATGATGCGGGCGCGTGCCGGCGCGCGGGCAGATGTGGGTGCGGATGCGGACCGTGCCGGGCAGCACGTCGCCCTGCTTCGCCATCGCCATCAGCTTGAGCGCGGCGGCAATCGCCACGACCGCACCGTCGCTGTCGGACACCAGGCCCGTCACCTCGGGGCGCGCACCGATGCCGCCCAGCCGGCCGACGATGCCCAGTTGCGGGGCCGAATCATCCAGGCCGGGAATGACAATGGACAGGAAATCCGTGGCCAAGCCGTCACGCGCAAGAGGCGTGACCTCGACTTCGCAATTGCCCGCGTCGCGTAGCACCTGCGCCACGGATTCGCCCGTGACGTGCGCGGACGACAGCAATTCGATGGCGTCGATCACCTGCTTCATGCCGGGATCTCCACCGGGCCGGGACGGAACATGCGCGGTTCTTCGCGGCCCAGGAAGAGCGGCGCGTCGTGCGGGCCAACCAGCGCGATCTTGGCGCCGCGCACGCGCAGGCCTGCGCCTTCGGGCAGGCCCAGCACCGGCATGGCCGGATTCAGCGTGCAGAACTCGGCGAGGCGCTGGGCGCGCGTTTCGCCGCGGTGGCCGGGAGGATGCGCGTTGGTGTAATGCGGATTGATCTGGAAGGACACCAGCCCCAGCGCGTCGAAGCCTTTAGGGTCGGTGATGGGCATGTCGTTCGTCGTGCAGATGGTGGGGCACGTCAGGTTGGAGCCCGCGCTCCAGCCCAGGTAGGCCGCGCCCTCGCGCACGCGGCGCGCCACGACGTCGAGCAGGCCCTGGCGGCGCAATTCGCCCAGCAGGTTGAACGTGTTGCCGCCGCCCACGATGATGACGGATGCGCCTTCCAGCGCCGCGACCGGATCCTGCGCGGTGTGCAGGCCCTGGATGGCCAGGCCCGTGTCGGCCAATGCCGACGTGACCAGCGCCGTGTAGTCGTCCCAGTTGCGCGTGACCCCCGCGAACGGCACGAACACGGCCGGCGCGCCTTGCGGCAGGTATTCGATCAGTTCGCGGATGTCGGCCATGGCGTGCACCAGATAGCCGGCGTCGCTGCTGGAATTGCTGAGGAGCAGAAGGTTCATGAATGAAGTCCGATAGGTGATGGTTCTGGATGCGGCGGCGAGGCCGCCACAAGGCATTCAGTAGGTCAGTTCAGCCAGTAGGGATCGTTGAGCTCGCGCCCAAGCGCACCGACGTGCTGCAGCACGGATTCGCGCAGCACCGCCACGCGCGCCGCATCAGCCTGGAACGAGACAAACGACAGGCAGAGCCCGCGCAGTTCGCCGGTGGCGGGGTCGCGCACGGCCGCCGCGACGGCGCCGATGCCCGGCATAGCCTGGTCGATCGCCACGCCGCAGTGGTCCGCGCGCGTCTGCGCCACCAACGCGGCCAGGTCGCCGACGGTGGCCGGACAGTCTCGTCCTTCCATCGGCAGCGACTGGGCGGGATCGGCGCCATACAGGGCCTGGAATTCGGTGTCGGTCAGGCGCGACAGCAGCGCCCGGCCCATCGCCGTGCCCGACGCGGCGCGGCGCGATCCGGGCGGCGACAGCACCTGCACGGGGTGCGAGCCATTCAGCCGTTGCAGCACGACGGTCTCGCGCTGATTCAGCGTGGACAGATACGCCGTGAGTCCGCTGTCGTCCGACAGCCGGGCCAGGACGGCGCGGCAGGCCTCGTCCAGCGGCGTGGCGGCCATACCGGCACGCACGGCCTGCGCGAGCAGCGCGCCAGGCCGATAGCGGCGCGTGGCGGCGTCCTGATCGAGCATGCCGTAGTTCTGCATCTGGTTCAGCAGACGCGAAGCCGTGCTTTTGGGCATGGCCAGCCGAGCGGCGACCTCGGTAAAGCTCAGTTCGGCCGCGCCCTCTGCGTACAGCGACAGCACGCGTTGAACGCCGTCAAGAATACTCATGCTTGTTCCATTTAACGGAACCGAAGTTCCTTATTAGCGAACAAGAATAATGCAAGCAGCGGAAACAGGTCAATACGGCCGCGCAAGAAAAAGGCTCCCGGGTCGCGGGAGCCTTTTTCGTGCGAGCCGTCAGCCCGACTTCAGCCTACTGCTTCGTCAGCTCGGACCACTCGGCCAGCGGCAGCGGCGGTTGCGCATGCAGGATGCGGCCGAGCACCAGCTTCATCTCATTCCAACCGCCGCGGCTGGTCGGCCAAACGGACGGCGTAACCGCGCGCCACGTGCCATCCGTCGCACGCTCCGCCATCTTGAACCGAAAGGTGTAGTGACCCGCCATGCCCATGCGCAGGTCCGACACGACCAGCGCATCGCCGATCACGTCATACCGCAGCCAGTCATCCGTGAACCAACGCAGCCGTTCGTGCAGCGGCTCGCCCGCCAGCACGCGTCCGGCCTCCAGATTGAGCGGCAAATGCACCCATTCCGGCGAATCGCGGTCGAACAGGCTGCTGACCGATTCGTAATAGTCGCCATCACCGGTCTTGGCAAACACCCGCCACACCAAGGTGTTGAACGGCATGGGGACCGCGCGCAATTGCGTCACCGTAACGCCTTGTTCCTGCATGGCGTCCCGCACGCGATGCTCGGCCGCCATGCGGCCAGCCAGCCCGAAACCAAGGTACAGCGTGCTGAAGACCAGCGCCCCCACCATAAAGCGGCGCGCGTTGCGGGTCATTCCGACCGCGATGGCAAACAGGACACCCAACAGCAGCGGCACGGTGTACACCGGATCGATGATGAACACGGTCGACCAGCTTTCCGGCGTGAGGGTCAGCGGCCAGAACAACTGGGTGCCGTAGACGGTGAACGCATCCAGGATGGGATGCGTCACCAGCACCAGCCATATCGTCAGGAACAGCCTTCGCCCGCCGTAGGCCGCATTGGGCCAATACTTGCGTATCAGCCAGGCCAGCAGCATCGCCAGACCGGTCAGCACGAAAACGGAATGCGAGAAGCCGCGGTGATAGGTCATGAGCGACACCGGGTCCGGGTAGCTCATCAGGACATCCAGATCCGGCAAGGTGGCCAGCGCCGCGCCATAGATGAGGGCGCGTCTGCCCTGCACGCGCCCCAGCATGGCGCCTTGAATGCTGGCGCCCAGCACCGCTTGTGTAACTGAATCCATGTTTCTCCAACGTCGAGCGTTCCGCCAAATGGCCTAGCCGCCTCACGGCCAGCCGCGCAGGCGTTAACATACCCGATTGCGTTCAGCTAATTTTCAACTTTGCATCATGGATGAATACATCACCCAGATCGGCCAGTTCATCGAAGCCAACCAGGCTTGGGCCGGACCGATCACCTTCCTGCTCACGCTGGGCGAGTCCATGGTACTCCTGGGACTTTTCATTCCCGCGACCGCCCTGATGCTGCTGACGGGCGGCCTGATCGGCGCCGGCACGCTGGCGCCCTGGGGCGTGATCGCCTGGGGCATCGCAGGCGCGATCGTGGGCGACGCGCTCTCGTACTATCTGGGCCGCTGGGCGGGACCCAGCGTGCTGCGGCGCTGGCCGCTCAAGCAGCAGCGCACCGGCGTGGCACGGGCTCGGCTGTTCTTCTACCGCTACGGCTTTGCGTCGGTGCTGATCGGCCGCTTTCTGGGCCCCATCCGCTCCACCATTCCCACGGTGGCGGGCGTGATGGGCATGGCGCATGGCCGCTTCCAGCTGGCCAACGTGCTGTCGGCAGTGCTGTGGATGCCGCTGATGCTGGCGCCCGGCTACATCACCGCGCGCAGCCTGGGCACGGCGCAGAACGCGCAGCAGATCGCCATGATGATCGGCGCGGGGCTCTCGGTTTTGCTAGGATGCGGGCTTCTCCTCGCCATGGTGCGCAAGCGCCGCCAACCGGTGCGCGCGCGGCGGGGCAATTGATCCGGAGAGCGTCATGGCCATCGATGCCGAGCCCAAGAACGGCGATTTCGCGCGCTATATCGAAGAGTTGACCAACGCGAAGGGCGCCTCGCCGGGCCGCATCGCCAGCCGGCGCGAAACGCGCAGGCAGACGGCGCCGGTTGCCGTGCCGATGCCCGTGGCCGTCCCGCCCTCCCCGACGCCCGGTTCGCTGTCCGACGCGCCCTGGGGCAATACCGCGTCGCCCACCCCGCGTGCGCGTTCGGCATCCGAAGCGCCCCTGGCGACGTTCCCGGGCCAGCCCGACGAGGCCAACATCACGCTCGCCCGGCAGGCGCGGTCACGCAAGATCGGCGCCGTGCTCACGGTGGCCGGCATCATGGCAGGCTGGGCCGCGGCCAACATCGCTTTCCGCGCGTTTCACAGCCCTCGGTTCGAACTGGACGAACTGATGCCCGCCGTGTTCCTGGCCTTCTTTGCCTTCATGCTGTTCAAGGCGGCCAGCAGCGCGCGCAACCCGCGCAAGTCGGCGCTGAACAAGCTGCCGCCCCTGACGCCGTCGTCATACCGCAAGGACGGCGCCTGACACGCCGCGGCTTGGCTGGTTGGCGTTGGTGCTAACATTTCCGGCCATTGAACCAGCCCCTCCCGGAGTGAAAGTGAACAACGTAGTCGGATTGAACCAGGCCCAGGCGGCCACGATGCTGAAGCTGCAAGGCCATCTGAACAGCATGATCAATCCGGACTGGGTCAACGGCGGCGCCCGCTTCCTGCGCGCCGCGTTCGTCGAATCGGCCGAAGCCCTGGAGCACTACGGCTGGAAGTGGTGGAAGAAGCAGACCATCGACCTGCCGCAGGTCCAGATGGAACTGGTCGACATCCTGCATTTCTATCTGTCGCACACCATTGTCCAGTCGGCTGGCGACGTCGAAGCCGCCGCACGCGCGCTGGTCGCCGACCTGGCCTCACCCGCCCGCGTCGAGCTGGACGGCAAGGCTTACGCCCTGGACGCGCTGAACGTGCCGGAACTGCTTGAGCTGATCGGCGGACTGGCCGTGTGCGGACGCGCCAGCTTCAAGGTCCTGGAGCAGACAATGACCGCCTGCGAGATGACCTGGAACGACGCCTACACGCAATACGTGTCCAAGAACGTGTTGAACATCTTCCGCCAGCAGCACGGCTACAAGGAAGGCACCTACATCAAGATCTGGCACGGCGAGGAAGACAACGTCGTGCTGGCGCGCCTGCTGTCGCAGCAGGATCCCGCCAGCGCGGACTTTGCCGACGTGTTGCATCGCGAGCTGGAAGCCGCATACGCCAAGCTGTAGACGGCGTGGCCGAAAACGGCCGGCGCTGCTCGCAAACCGTCGACGCGAAAAGAGGCCCGCAGAATTCTGACGAAAAAAACGCCGCAATCGCGGCGTTTCTTCATTGACCTTGCCTGACAGCCTATCGCTGTCCGAAGCGCGTCTCGCCAAACAACGCCTTCAGCTCACGCGGCTGCGACCGCCAGTATTGCTTCGGCGCGCTGACCTGGCCGTCCAGTTCGGCCGCCGCATGCCACGGCCAGCGCGGGTCGTACAGCATGCCGCGCGCCAGGGCGACCATGTCTGCCTTGCCCTGCGCCAGGATGTCCTCGGCCTGCTGCGCCTCGGTGATCAATCCCACCGTGATGGTCGGCATGCCGATCCGGCGCTTGATCTCTTCGGCGAACGGGACCTGGTAATTCGGCCCCACCGGAATCTTCTGCTGCGGCGACACGCCGCCGCTGGACACGTCGATGAATTCACAGCCGCGCGCCTTCAGCGCCTCGGCGAACACCAGGGTCTGCTCAAGGTCCCAGCCGCCCTCCACCCAGTCCGTCGCCGATACGCGCACGCCCAGCGCCACGGAAGGCGGCGTGATGTCGCGCAGGGCCTGGAAGATTTCCAGCGGAAAGCGCATGCGGTTTTCCAGCGATCCCCCGTACGCGTCGTCGCGCCGATTCGACAGGGGCGACAGGAACTGATGCAGCAGATAACCGTGTGCGGCATGCACCTCGATCGCATCAAAGCCCAGGCGCAGCGCGCGGCGGCCGCTGTCCACAAATGCATTGCGGATGCGTTCAAGGCCCGCATCGTCCAGCGCATGCGGCGCGGGCTCGTGCGCGTTGTGCGGTACAGCCGACGGCGCCCAGCCCAGCCAGCCGCCGTCGCTTTCGGGCACGAGCTGGCCGCCGTTCCAGGGCGCATCGCTGGATGCCTTGCGGCCGGCGTGTCCCAATTGGATGCCCAGTTTGATCGGCGAGTAGCGGCGCACGGCGGCGACCACCTTGCCCAGTGCGGCTTCGGTCTCGTCGGACCACAGGCCCAGGTCTCCCGGCGAGATGCGGCCATCGGCCTCGACCGCGGTGGCTTCGGTAAACAGGAGCGCCGCGCCCGATAGCGCCAGATGTCCCAGGTGAATCATGTGCCAGTCGGTGGCACGGCCCTCTTCCGCCGAGTATTCGCACATGGGTGCGATGACGATGCGGTTGGGCAGTTCGACGTTGCCAATTGACGTGGGGCTGAACAGATGGCTCATGCTAGGGGGCTCCGGGAGCGTTGGACGACACAGCATAGCGCCCGGACACGCAAACGCCCCCAAATCCCAACGCACCCGGCAGGGTTTAAGCGCGCGCCTACTGTCCTTCGATCACCGAATCGAGGAACTGGCGCGTGCGCGCCTCCTTGGGTTGGCTGAACAGCACCGACGATTCGGCGTCTTCGACGATGTTGCCCTGGTCAAAGAACAGCGTGCGGTCCGAGCTGCGTTCGGCGAACTTCATCTGGTGCGTGACGATGATCATCGTCATGCTGCGGCGGGCGGACAGGTCGCGCAGGATCTGCAGGATGCCGCCGACCAGCTCCGGATCCAGCGCGGATGTGACCTCATCGAAGAGCATGACCTGCGGACACATCGCCAGCGCGCGCGCGATGCCGACGCGCTGCTTCTGCCCGCCCGACAGTTGCGCCGGATAGACGTCCAGCTTGTCGCCCAGTCCCACCATCTCCAGATACTCGACGGCGCGATCGCGCGCCTGGTCGCGCGGCATGCCCAGCACGTGCAGCGGCGCCTCCATGGCGTTGCCCAGCGCCGTCATGTGCGGGAACAGGTTGAAGTGCTGGAACACCATGCCGATCTTGCCGCGCACGTTGCGCAGGTGTTCGGAGTTGACGCCGGCGGGGCGGCCCTGCGCGTCGGTCCACATGGGTTCACCGTCGATCTCGATCTCGCCGCTGGTGGGCGGGTCCAGCGTCATCAGCACGCGCAGCAACGTGGATTTGCCCGAGCCCGACGGCCCGATGACGGCCACCGTCTGTCCCGCCGGAATCTCGAGGTTAATGCCGCGCAGGACTTCCACGTCTCCAAAACGCTTGTGCAGATTCTTGATGCTTACGCTGGCGCTCATCGCTTTCCTCCAAATCGTTGCAGGCGGGCCTCCAGGCCGCGCACGCCCCAGGCCGCGACCAGGCTCAGCGCCAGGAACAGCAGGCCCACCAGGGTCAGGGGTTCGGTGTACCGGAACGTCGCCGATCCGATCATCTTGCTTTGCTGCAGCAGTTCGACCACCGTGATGGCCGACAGCAACGGGGTGTCCTTGAACATGGCCACCAGGTAGTTGCCCAGCGCGGGCACCACGGGCGGAATCGCCTGCGGCAGCACCACGCCCACCGTCGTGCGCCAGCGCGACATGTTCAATGCCGTGGCGGCTTCCCATTGGCCGCGCGGCACGGCCTCGATGCCGGCGCGGTAGACCTCGGCGCAATAGGTGGCATAGTGCAACCCCAGCGCCACGATCCCCGTCATCAGCGGAGACATCTGCGCCCCCGTCAGCGGCAGGACATAGAACAGGAAATACATCTGCACCAGCAGCGGCGTGCTGCGCACGAACTCGATGAAGAACGCCGTGGGCAGCGACACGATGCGCAGCTTTGAACGGCGAAGCATCGCAAGCACCAGGCCCAACGTGACCGCCACCAGCATGCCGAGCACGGTGGCCTGGATGGTGATGACGAGCGCCGAGCCCAGCGTGGGCAGGATTTCCAGTGCGAAAGACCAGTCGAATATCGGTGTCATCGGACTCGGACCCTCCGCTCAAGCAGGCGCACGCCCGCGGTGATCAGCAGCGCCACGCCGAAGTACATCAGCAGCATCAGCGTGAAGATCTCGGTCGTGCGCAGGGTTTCGCTGCGCAGCAACTGCCCGCGGAAGGTCAGGTCGGTGATGGTGATCAGCGACACCAGCGCGGTGTTCTTCAACAGCTCGATGAGCAGGTTGCCCGCCGGCGGCAACATGGCGGGCACCGCTTGCGGCAGCACGATGCGCTGCATGATCTGGCGGCGCGTCAGGTTAAGCGCCACGCCCGCTTCACGCTGCCCGGGCGGAACGGCCCGGATGGCGCCGCGCACCACTTCCGCGCCATACGCGCCCGCGTTCAGCGCCAGCACCACGATGCCGACCAGCATGGCCGGCAACTGCACGCCAAACAGCGGCAGCACGAAGTAGAACCAGAAGAGCTGCACCAGGGCGGACGTGCCGCGAAAGACCTCGACGTACACCGACGCCGTCCACCGCACCGGCCGCAGGGAAGACAGCCGCCCGATCCCGGACAGCAGCGCAAGCGGCACCGCCAGGACCACCGCGCCCGCCATGATCTGGAGCGTGACGACCAACCCCTCGAGCAGGGGCGGCACCAGCTCCGCGATATGTTCAGACATCAGCTGCATCGGCGCCCCTTACTGTCCGCTGCAGAGCTTGTCCGCGGTCACCCCTTGGGGCAGTTCGTCAGCGGTAAAGCCGAAAGGCGCCACAAGCTGCTTGTGCTCGTCGGTGCCGATGAACTTGGCCAGTTCGGCGTTGAAGGCATCCGCGAAGGCCTTGTCGTCCGTGCGGAAGGCATAAGCGCCGTAGCCGCGAACGCCCTTGCCGTCAATGACCGGATCGGTGAACGGATCGGCCTTCTCCAGCCCGCTGCCCTCCTGCGTCTTGCCCATCAGGTCGTTGACGGTGAGCGCGGTGGCGGCATAGGCATCGGCGCGGCCCGCCTGCACGCCGGACAACGCGCTGACGGCATCCGGGAACACGACCACCTGGCCGGCCGGAATCTTGACCTTTTCGGCGTACTCGCCCTCGATCGCGCCAACCACGACGCCCAGCTTGGCGTCCGGATTCTTGAGCACGTCTTCGTAGCTGTGGAGGTTCTTGGGATTGCCCTGCTTGACCAGGAACGCTTCGCCAACGCCATACGTCGGGTTGGAAAATGCAACCTGCTGGCAGCGGCTGGGGGTGACGTACATGCCGGCCGCGATGATGTCGAAGCGCTTGGCGGCCAGGCCGGGGATCAGCGATCCGAACTCGGTCAGGACGCCTTCGACTTCGTTGATGCCCATGCGCTTGAGCACCACGCGGGCAATCTCCACGGATTCCCCGGTGACCTTGGCCTCCTTGCTATCCATGTACGCGAACGGCGCCTCATTGGCATAACCGATACGGATCTTGCCCGCCGCCTTGGCCGCTTCCAGGGTGCTGGCGTTACTGGCGGTCTCGCCGCCGCCGGCCGCGGACTTGTCGCCACCCGAGTCCGAACATGCGGCAAGCACGCCCAGGCTCAGGGCCAGCAACAGTCGTCTGGATTGGATGAGGGTCATGAATTATTTCTCCCGAATTTATTTCTAGGTGCATGGCTTCACTAAAAATAATACGCTAAGAAATGATTCGGACACGAATGATATAGGCATGAAAAAGCAGGCCTAAGCCTGCTTTTGTCGTCCGTTGCCCTATGGAGCGTTAGAACACGTTACGAACGGTACAGAGATATGGCACCAATTATTCTGCGTACGAAAAACGCCCGTTTTTGACCGTGCCCATCACGCGGGCGCGCTCGTCGAAGCCCTGGTGATTGTCCTTGGTGATGTTCAGGACGCCATTGGGCACGACCAGATCGCGGGTATTTTCCAGCGCGTCACGCAGCGCCAGGCGGAATTCCGGCGTGCCGGGCTTGGCGCCGGTTTTCAAGGCGCGCGACACGGCCGAGTCCAGCAGCATCCAGGCGCCGTAGGCATCACCGGCGAACTGCGTCAGCGTGTTCGGGCCGTATTGCTGTTCATACTTGTCGGCAAATTCCACGGCCACCTTCTTGACCGGATTGGAATCGGGCAGCTCGCGCGCCACGACGCCCGGGCCCGTGGGGAACAACGTCCCTTCCACGTCCTTGCCTCCCACTTGCAGGAACTCGAGCGTGCCGATGCCGTGCGTCTGGTAGACAGCGCCGGTGAAACCGCGCTCCAGCAGCGTCTTTTGCGGCAGCGCCGCCGGCGTTCCGGAGCCGGCAATCAGCACCGCGTCGGGCTTGGCGGCAATGACCTTGAGCACCTGCCCGACGACCGAGGCGTCGGTGCGCTGGAAACGTTCCTGCGCCACGATCTTCAGGTCCGAGCCGGCGGCGGCCGAAAACTCTTTCCACCAGCTATCGCCGTAGGAATCCGCAAAGCCGATGAAGGCCACGTTCTTCAGGCCCTTTTTCTTCATGTCCTCGACCAGCACGGTCGCCATGAGCGAGTCGTTCTGCGGCATCTTGAAGGCCCAGGTGCGCTTGGGATCCGACTGCGGCTCGACGATGACGCTGGACGCCGCCAGCGCGATCATCGGCGTCTTGGTCTCGGCCAGCACGTCCAGTCCGGCCAATGCAGACGCCGTAATGTTGGGGCCGACGATGGCGTCTACCTTGTCTTCGGACGTCAGCTTGCGCATGTTCTTGACCGCGCGGCTCACGTCAGTGCCGTCGTCCAGCACCACGTAACGAGCAGGCTCGCCGCCCAGCGTGTTGGGCCACAGCCGGATCGCGTTGTTGGTCTGGATGCCGATGGCGGCGGCGGGGCCCGTGGTGGACACGTCCACGCCGATCACGATTTCGGCTTGAGCGGACAGGACAGGAACAGCCAGCGCGACAGCGCAGGCGTAGCGGGCAAGGATGCGAGGCATGACTACGGCTCTTGGGTAGGAGTGAAGGAGATGCCGCTATTTTGCCTGATGCGCTCACGCGGCCTTTTGATGTAGCCGGCCCATCTCAATCGGCCGGGCGCGCGACAGGCACGCGTGGCCGACCTGCCGTTACATCGGCTTGCCGTTGCGTACCGGCGTTTTCCGCGACGGGCGGGGTGACGGGCCGTATCATCGACGGTGCCGCCTGAGGCAAGGCGCGCCGTTCGCGAGACGGCGCCTCTCACCCACCCCGGACGCGCCGCGCACGGCCGCGTTCCCACACAGGAGTCCTGTATGAAGAAAACCGCATCCGCCGCCTGGTCGGGCGATCTGAAGACTGGCAAAGGCACGATTTCCACGCAGAGCGGCGCGCTCAAGAGCCAACCCTACGGTTTCAATACCCGCTTCGGCGACACGCCGGGCACCAACCCCGAAGAACTGCTGGGCGCGGCGCACGCCGGCTGCTTCACCATGGCGCTGTCCAACATTCTTTCCGAAGCCGGCCTGGTCGCGGACAGCCTGGACACCAAGGCCGAAGTCACGCTGGACAAGCTCGACGATGGGTTTGCCATCACCGCCGTCCATCTGACCGTCGAGGCGGTCATTCCGGGCGCCTCCGCCGAGGCCTTCGAGGACGCCGCGCGCAAGGCCGAAAAGGGCTGCCCGGTTTCCAAGGTGTTGAACGCCAAGATCTCGATGGACGCCAAGCTCAAGTCCTGATCAACGCGGGCGATCCGGCCTCTGAACCGGGGCCGGATCATTGGCGCGCCCTATTCCGGGCGTGGCCAAAATCAATTGGACGATGCAAAGTCGCTTCCGGACAATGAGAACCATTCTCAGGAGCGACGCATGACCGGATTCATCTACGCGATTTCAGGCGGCAATGCCGCCCTGGCGCAGGACGCGCGGACTTCCGCCAACCTGCGCCGCATGGTCGGGTCCGGCATCCTCGTGGCCGTCGGCTACATCGACCCGGGCAACTGGGCCACCGACATCGCTGGCGGCAGCGGCTTCGGCTACGGGCTGCTGATGGTCGTCATCACATCGGCCTTTCTGGCCCTGGGCTTTCAAGTGCTGGTGTCGCGTCTGGCGCTGGCAACCGGCCAGGATCTGGCCACCCTCACCGCCCGCCATCTGTCGCCCCGTCTGGCCAAAGCCGCCTGGCTGGCCGGCGAGGCCGCCATCCTGGCCACCGCGCTGGCCGAACTGATTGGCGGCGCGATTGCACTGCGGCTGCTGTTCAATCTGCCGCTCATTGCAGGGGTTGCCGTCACGGGCATCGGCACCTTCGCCGTGCTGGCCATGACGCGTGGCAATGCCGATCGGCACGAACGCGTGATCGCCCTGCTCTTGTCCGTGGTGGCGCTGTCGTTCATATTTTTGCTGTTCAAGGCCAATCCGGCCTGGACAGAAGTGGCGCATGGCGTGACCGAGACCGGCAAGGCACTGCGCGATCCGCAAGGTTTCCTGATTGCGCTGGGGATTCTGGGCGCGACCCTCATGCCCCACAACCTTTACCTGCATTCCGGCACGCTGGCGCAACGGGCGCAAGGCTTGCCCCAGCAGGCGCGCGGCATGGCGATGCGCGTGGCGCGCAACGACACCATCGTGTCCTTGGGCGTGGCGATGCTGATCAACGCGGCCATCATGATCGTGGCCGCGGCGTCGCTGTCCGGTTCCGGGATGGTGGTGTCCAGCCTGGACGACGCCCACGCGGTGATCGGCCACACGTTAGGGATCGGCGCAGCGGTGGTGTTCGCCGTGGCCTTGTATGCCGCCGGACAAAGCTCCACCATCACAGGCGTGCTGGCAGGCCGCATCCTGTCGAAGGGATTCCAGGTGGGCAGCAACTGGTCGGACCGCCGCCGTGCGTTGATGACGCGCGTGGTGGCAGGCGCCGCCGCCGTGGGCCTGCTGGCGTTCACGGGTGGCAAGGATCCGGACGGATTGCTGGTGCTCAGCCAGGTCATCCTGAGCCTGGCGTTGCCCTTCGCCCTGGGACCGCTGGTGGTGCTGGCATGCCGCAAACGCCTGATGGGCGCCTATGTGCTGCGGGGCGCCTGGGCCTGGGCCGCGATCGGGGCAACCGTCGGCATCATCGTGCTGGACGGCTACCTGCTGCTTGATCTCGTCGCCTGAAAGGGCCACACCGCCCTCTGCGGCGGACACAAAAAAAACGCCAGCGATCAAAGCTGGCGTTTTTTCTGGCGGGGTACTTCAGTGGTAGGCGGAGACTACCGGGTGCTGACGACGGCCGGCGTCCATATTGTGCAGGACCTCGCCGACGGCACCGCCCAGTGCGGCCATGCGCAGCTTCAGGCGCAACCAGCGCGAGCCTGCGTGGGGACCGGACAGGGTTTCCGCCTTGATGGCCTCGCGGATCAGGGACCGCTCCAGCGCATCCGACATACGGGCATTTTTCAACGCGGTATCGCTCATGATTCTCTCCTTGAGAAAAGCGATGTGGAACAACGTGAAGCCATCTTAGATCCACGTATGCTGCGTTGCAATAAAAATCACAAACATTTTTTTCGGCGTTGCGCAATGGGGACAAACACCACCAAAACGGTGCGCGCCGCACAGGGTTACGCACCGCTTTTGTGCGGTGTCCTAGACCGTCCGGCGGGGCAGATGCGCCTGGATCAGCTTGTCGGCCATCGCCGCCACCCTGCCCGCCGGTCCGCCTTCACCAAAAAGCTGGCTTGAGACGAACGCGCCCTCGATCAGCAGCAGCAATCCGTCTGCCAAAGCTTCCGGGTCCTCCGCCCCCATCCCGGCAGCCATGGCGTTCAGCCGGCGGCGCAGTTCGCGCTTGTGTTCCACGGCGACGGCGCGGGCGGGATGCTCCGATTCCGGGTACTCGACGGCCGCGTTCGTCAGTCCGCAACCCCGATAGCCGTTCTGCACCGCGCGGCCGGCCATGCCGGTCAGATAGTCGAGCAACTGGGCGCGCGGGTCGCCCGGATGCGCAGCGCAGGCGGCGTCAAAGCGTGCCCAGAATTCGGCGTCGTAGTCGCGCAGGTACGCAGCGGCCAGTTCGTCCTTCGAGGAAAAGCTGCGGTACAGACTGGGCTTGGTCACGCCCGCCTGCGTGACGATGGCGTCCACACCCACCGCGCGGATGCCGTCGCGGTAGAACATCTCGCGAGCGGTCTTGCGGATGCGGTCGGCCGCCAGAAGCGGCTTGGACGCGGATTTGCCGGCCTTGCCGGTGGCGGCGGCGGAAGGGGTCTTGCTGGCCATACGGGGCTCCTTTTTTGCGGAACGGCACGCACGGCCGCTCCGGAAACAGGGTCGCCAAAAAACGCTTGACGATGTTACTGACCGGTACGTACTATGCGCGAACCCTAATACGTACCGGTCAGTAACATGAGTATAGCCCAGCCTCCCTTTCCCTTCCGCCGCGCCGGCCAAAAGTATGCGTTCGTCGTCGTCGGCGTGATCTTTCTGTCACTGCTGGTCGCGGCGGGCCTGCGGTCTTCGCCCAGTGTGCTGCTGGTGCCGCTGGAGGAGACGTTCGGATGGAGCCGAAGCTCCATTTCGTTTGCCGCGGCGCTGGGCATTTTTCTGTACGGATTGGTGGGCCCGTTCGCGGCCGCCGCGATGGAACGCTTTGGGCTGCGGCGCGTGCTGATCACCGCGCTGATCCTGATGTCGGCGTCCAGCGCAGTCAGTGCCTATATGACCGAGCCCTGGCATCTGATCATGACCTGGGGCGTGTTCTCGGGCCTGAGTTCGGGCGCCGTGGCGATCGTCATGGGCGCCACCGTGGTCAACCGCTGGTTCGTCAAGCACCGCGGGCTGATGATGGGCCTGCTGACCGCCAGCGCCGCCACCGGCACGCTCGTATTTCTGCCGGTCCTGGCCGCGCTGGCTTCGTCCGGCGATTGGACGCGCGTGGTCTGGACGGTGGCGGGCGCCGCAGCCGCGCTGGTGCCATTGGCCTGGTGGCTGGTGCCCGACCGTCCTTCCAGCGTGGGCCTCGTGCCGTTCGGCAGCGATCCGCACGCACCGCCCGCGCCCGCCGCGCCGCGCACGGGCATGGTGGCCGCCACGTTCGGCACGCTGGCGCGGGCGGCCAAGACCCGCACGTTCTGGTATCTGTTCGCCACGTTTTTCGTGTGCGGCTTCACGACGAACGGCTTGGTCGGCACGCACCTGATCGCGCTTTGCGGCGACCACGGCATGCCCGAGGTGCAGGCGGCCGGACTGCTGGCCATGATGGGCATCTTTGACCTGCTCGGCACCACGGCATCCGGGTGGCTGACCGACCGCTACGACCCGCGCAAGCTGCTCTTCGTCTACTACGCCTTGCGCGGCCTGTCGCTGATGTACCTGCCCTACTCCGATTTCTCGTTCTACAGCCTGTCGATCTTCGCGATCTTCTTCGGCCTTGACTGGATCGCCACGGTGCCGCCGACGCTGCGCCTGACGACGGAAGCGTTCGGCGAACGCGACGCGTCGATCGTCTTCGGGTGGATCGTGGCGGGTCACCAGATGGGCGCGGCCAGCGCCGCCTGGATGGCGGGCGCGCTGCGCGAGGCACAGGGCAACTACCTGATGGCTTTCGTGGTGTCAGGCGCGACGGGCATCATCGCCGCCGTGCTTGCCTTGATGATCGGCCGAAAGCGCGTGGTCGTGCAGCCCGCCTGATTCCCAACCGCATGGCGGCGCAGGCCGCCATGCCGTCAGACCACGCCGTTCCCGGACCGGCCGCGCAGGTTGTAGGCTTTCTTGCCGCCGACGTGCTTGCGAATCAGCGCTTCAGCGCGTTCGCCATCACGCGCCAACAGCGCCTGCACGAAGGCCTCGTGGTCGGCCACCGCCGTCGTCCATTCATCCAGGTCGAAATTGGACTTGTAGCGCAGCGCCTGCACCTGCAGGTTCAACCGGTCGTAGGAATGCGACAACGCCGGATTGTGCGCGGCGCGGTTGATTGCGATGTGCGTGCCCATGCTGGCCGCGAAGTACGCGCGGATATCGCGTTTCTCATAGTTTTCAAGCATCTGCGCATGCAGACGCGCGATCTGGGCAAGCTCCGCCTCGGACGCGCGCTCGGCGGCGCTGCGCACTGCCAGCCCCTCCAGCACCGACAACACGTCGAAGATGTTTTCGATGTCTTCGGCTGACAGCTCGATCACCATCGCCCCGCGCTTGGGCTGCAGGGTCACGAGGCCATCTGAGGCCAGCATCCGGTACGCCTCGCGCAGCGGCGTGCGGGAAATCTTGAGTTGATCGCACAGATCCCGTTCGTTCAGCCAGGTGCCCGGCTTCAGGGTGCCATCGATGATCAATTGGCGTAGCCGTTCGGCCACGACCGCCGGCAAGGTGGGATGGTGGATGGCCAAATCGGGGACGGACACGTCAGCAATCAGGGGTTCAGGGTTAGCCATGGGTTGTTCATGCTCGCGACTTCGACTATTTTTGTATCTGGTATACCAAACACCAACGGCATACCAACCTGACCCAAATCATAGAGCAAGCAGCCCCTGGGCAGGATTCATCCACCAAAGGAGACCCTATGAAAAAGCATGCTCGCGCCTGGATCGGCGTATTGACGCTGTCCGCCGGACTGTCGGCCGCCGCCCCCGCCCTGGCGCAGGACTACTCGAAATGGCCGGAACGTCCCATTCGCCTGGTCGTCGGTTTCGTTCCGGGCGGCGGCACCGACGTGTCGGCCCGGATTCTGTCGGCACGGCTCTCCTCCCTGCTTGGCCAGCAGGTCGTGGTCGAGAACAAGCCGGGCGCCTCCGGCCTGATCGCGGCCGATTACGTGGTCAAGGCCGACCCGGACGGCTACACGCTGCTCCTGGCCAACATGCAATCCACCGTCGCCGCCCCGTATGTCGTGCAGTCCAACATCGACCCCAACAAGGATTTCACAGCGGTGCGGTACATCGGATCCGTGCCCAACGTGCTGGTCGTAAACCCCACCAAGCATGCCTACACCACCGTGCAGAATCTGGTGGACGACGCCCGGGCCAAGCCCAAGCAACTGCTGTACGCCTCATCCGGCATGGGAAGTCCGCAGCATCTGAGCGCCGCGCGGTTTTCGCAGATTGCCGGCGTGTCCATGGAGCACGTGCCCTACAAAGGCAGCGGTCAGGCCATGACCGACCTGCTCGGCGGCAACGTCGACCTGAACTTCGACACGCTGCCCGGCGCAATCAACCAGATCCAGGCGGGCAAGCTGCGTCCGCTGGCCGTGACCAGCCCCGAACGCAGCAAGCGGCTGCCCGACGTGCCGACGCTGGCCGAATCCGGCATCAAGGGTCTGGACGTCGTGCAGTGGTACGCCGTCCTCGCGCCTGCCCAACTGCCCCGTCCGATCATGGACAAGCTGGATCGGGCACTCGCCCAGACGCTCGCGGACCCCGAGATCGCCGCCAAGTTGGCCGACCAGGGCATGGACCTGGGCGGCGGCCCGCAAACCCCCGCGGCCTTCGCGTCCTACGTGCGGGATGAATGGAGCAAGTACGGCAAGCTCACCGCGAGCCTGGGCCTGAAGAAGCAATAAGCCTCGACGCTGAACCCGACCCATCCGGCGGGGACCGCCCCGCGCAAGCAAAAGGAACCTCATGACTGCTACCGCTACCCCCATCCTGCTCGAGCGCAACGGCGATATCGCGACCGTGGTGCTGAACCGGCCCGAAAAGCTCAACGCCTTCACGATCGACAGTTGGCGGCTGCTGGGCGACACGTTTCTCGAACTGGACCGCGACGACGGCGTGCGCTGCGTGCTGCTGCGCGGCGCGGGCGAGAAGGCGTTTTCGCCCGGCAACGACATCGGCGAATTCGAGACCGCGCGCAGCAACAAGCGCCAGGCGGTGGAATACGGCGCCGTCATGCGCCGCACGATCGAGGCGATCGGCGGCTGCCGTCACCCCGTGGTCGCGCAGATCCACGGCATCTGCGTGGGCGGCGGGCTGGAGATCGCCAGCCTGGCCGACCTGCGCATCTGCGGCGAAAGCTCGCGGTTCGGCGTGCCCATCAAGAATCTGGGTCTCGTGATGTCGTACTCGGAGCTGGCCCCGCTGGTTCGGCTGGTCGGTCCGACCGTCGCGCTGCAGGTCTTGCTGGAAGGCAACATCTTCGACGCCGCCGAAGCCTTGCGCCTGGGCGTCGTCTCGCGCGTGGTCGCGGACGACAAGGTGGCCGACGAGGCGCAGGCGGCCGCACGCCGGATCGCCGATGGCGCGCCGCTGGTGGCCCGCTGGCACAAGAAGTTCGTGCGCAATCTGGTGCAGGGCAAGACGCTGACGGACGCCGACCGCGACGAGGCTTTCGACTGCTTCGACACCGAAGACTTCCGCGCGGGCTATCGCGCCTTCCTGGCCAAGGCCAAGCCGCAATTTACCGGCCGCTGAACGAGAGATCGAGGAATACGCATGCACAACGACACCCGCGGCTCCGGCCGCCCGCCCTTCCCTGGTTCTGATGCCCCCGCCGGCGCGCTGGCCGGCATGCGCGTCATCGAGCTGTCCCAGATCATGGCTGGGCCCACCTGCGGCATGATGCTGGCCGACTTGGGGGCCGACGTCATCAAGGTCGAAAAGATCGACGGCGGCGACGATTCGCGCCAGTACCGCGACCCGCAGATCAACGGCATCTCGGCGCCCTACCTGATGCTCAACCGCAACAAGCGCGCCATCGCGCTGGACCTCAAACATCTGGAAGGCAAGAAGGTCCTGTTGCGCATGATCCGCGACGCCGACGTGGTGACCGAGAACTTCCGCAAGGGCACGATGGAGAAGCTGGGCCTGGGCTACGAGACCCTGCGCAAGGAGAACCCGGGCCTGATCTATTGCGCCGTGTCCGGCTACGGCACAACCGGCCCCTTTGCGGATAAAGGCGGCTTCGATCTCGTGGCGCAAGGGTTCTCAGGCCTGATGGCCATCACCGGTGAGCCTGGCGGCCCGCCGCTGCGCACCGGCAATTCGGTGGCCGACATCAACGCCGGCCTGCTGGCGGCCTTCGGCGTGCTGGCCGCGTACCAGCACAAGCAACGCACCGGCGAAGGCCAAATCGTGGAAACTTCGCTGCTGGAAGCCAGCCTGCAGCAGCTCTACTGGCACGCCGCCATCTATTTCGGCAGCGGCGTCTCGCCCGGTCCCACGGGATCAGCGCATGTGCTGAGCGCGCCGTACCAGGCGTTTCCCACGCGTACGGACTGGATCATCATCGGCGGCGCCAACGAAAAGAACTGGCAGCGCATCGCGCAGGCGCTGGGGCGGCCCGAGTGGGCGGAAGATCCGCGCTTTGCCCGCAACCGCGACCGCATGCAGAACCGCGATGAATTGGTGGAGGAAATCTCCGTCATCCTGAAGACCCGTGATGCGCAGGAATGGCTGAACATCTTCGACGACGCGGGTGTTCCGGCGGGCCCCGTGCACTCGATCGCGCAGGCGTTATCGCACCCGCAGACGCTGGCGCGTGAAATGGTGGTGGAACAGGATCATCCGGTGGCCGGCAAGGTACGCACCGTCGGCATGCCCGTGAAACTGTCGGCCACGCCCGCCCGCTACCATCGCGCCGCGCCGCGGCTGGGCGAGGACTCCATCGCGATCCTGGGGGAATTCGGGTACGGCAAGGAAGAGATCGACGCGCTGATCGGCGCCGGGGTGGTTGCGGCCGTGGACCGCGAGCCGGTGCAGGCCTGAAGCAGCAAGAACGCAAGGCGGCAAGACCGCCTTGCGTCCGCCCGATTACTCCACTTCGCCCAGATACGCCGCGCGCACCTTGGGATCGTGCAGCATGTCGCGCGCGGGACCGGACAAGGTGATCTCGCCCGACTCCATCACGTAGCCGCGATGGCTGTTTTCCAGGGCCAGGCGCGCGTTCTGCTCGATGAGCAGAATGGTGACGCCTTCGCTGGCGATGGTGCGAACCACTTCGAACACCTTTTCCACCATCAAGGGCGCCAAGCCCATCGACGGCTCGTCCAGCAGCAGCAGCTTGGGACGCGCGATCATCGCGCGGCCCATCGCCACCATCTGCTGTTCGCCGCCAGACAACGTGCCGGCGGCCTGCTTGCGGCGTTCGGCCAGGCGGGGGAACAAGGTGAAGACGCGATCCGTGTCCTGGCGGATCTGGGCCGCGTCGCGGCGGATGTAGCCGCCCATCGCCAGGTTTTCTTCGATGGTCAGTTGCCCGAAGATGCCGCGGCCTTCGGGCACCATGACGAGGCCCTTGCGGACCAGTTCATGCGACTTCTGGCCGCCGATGGATTGTCCGCCGTAGACGACTTCGCCGCCGGCAAGTGGCACCAGTCCGCAGACGGCGCGCAGCGTCGTGCTCTTGGCCGCGCCGTTGGCGCCAATCAGGCAGACCAGTTCACCTTCGTCCACGCGCAGGTCGATGCCGCGCACTGCACGGATGCCGCCGTAGGACACTTGCAGGCCCCGCAACTCGAGCAGGGGTTGGGATGCCGTCATGTTGCCTGGCCCTCGTTGTGAATGAGCGGATCCTGCGCGGCGCCCGCGCCCAGATACGCTTCAATGACCTTGGGATCGCGCTGCACCTGGGCGGGTTTGCCCATCGCCAGCACTTTCCCGTACTCCAGCACCAGCACGCGATCGCACAGGCCCATGACGAGCTTCATGTCGTGTTCGATCAGCAGCACGGTGACACCGTCCGCGCGGATCTTTTCGACCAGCTTGCGCAGCACTACCGTTTCCGAGGCATTCATGCCCGCGGCCGGTTCGTCCAGCGCCAGCAACTTGGGATCCGTCGCCAGCGCACGCGCGATCTCCAGGCGCCGCTGGTCGCCATACGGCAGCGACCGCGCGACGTCGTTGGCGCGATGGCCGATGCCGACGTAGTCCAGCAGTTCCTGAGCGCGCGCCTCGATGGCGGCCTCTTCGGCACGCGTTGCTCGCGTGCGCAGCACCGCGCCCAGCACGCCGGCGCGGGTGCGCATGTGGCGGCCGATCATCACGTTCTCGATCGCGCTCAGGTTGGCGAACAGGCGGATGTTCTGGAAGGTGCGCGCCAGGCCCGCGTAGGCGACCTCGTGCGGCTTCTTGCCCGACATGGATTCGCCGTTGAACGTGCAGGTGCCTTCCTCGGGGATGTAGAGGCCGGTCAGCACGTTGAACAGCGTGGTCTTGCCCGCGCCGTTCGGGCCGATCAGGCCGTAGATCTCGCCCTGTTCGATATCGAAACTGACGCCCGACAAGGCCTGCAGGCCGCCGAAGCGCTTGCCCAGTCCCTGGGCTTGCAGCAGTTTGCTCATGCCGCGCCTCCTTGCGTCTTGGTCGCCAGTTCGCGCTTGCGTACCGCTGACGGCCACAGGCCCGCCGGACGGAACAGCATCACGCACACCATGGCCAGGCCGAACAGAAGCATGCGGATGCCTTCCGGATCCAGCACCACGGCGCCGAACAGCATGTGCTGCACGGGCTCCACGACGGCGCGCAGGAACTCCGGCAACGCAGCCAGGATCAGCGCGCCCAGGATGACGCCCGGAATGTGGCCCATGCCGCCCAGCACCACCATGCACAGGATCGAAATGGACTCCATCAGCGAGAAGCTCTCGGGGCTGACGAAGCCCTGCATCGACGCGAACAGCGCGCCGGCCACGCCACCGAACGACGCGCCCATCGCGAAGGCCAGCAGCTTGATGTTGCGGGTGTTGATGCCCATCGCCTTGGCGGCGATTTCATCTTCGCGAATGGCTTCCCACGCACGGCCGATGCGGGAATTCTGCAGGCGCACGCAGACCACGATGATGATGAGCGTCAGCGCGAGCAGCAGGTAGTAGTACTTTTCCGGCCCGGTGAAGCGGATGCCCAGCAGGTTCTGGGTACGCCCGAACGCAAACTCGCCAACCTTGAACGTGTCGATGCGGTTGATGCCCTGTGGCCCGTTGGTGATGTTGATGGGCGCGTTCAGGTTGTTCAGGAAGATGCGGATGATCTCGCCGAACCCCAGCGTGACGATGGCCAGGTAGTCGCCTCGCAACTTCAATGTCGGCGCCCCCAACAGCACGCCGAACAGGCATGCCACCGCCAGCGCGATCGGCAGGATTGCCCAGAACGGCAGGTGCAGCCCGAAATGCGGCGACGCAAGCAATGCCCAGGTGTAGGCGCCAACCGCGTAAAACGCGATGTAGCCCAGGTCCAGCAGACCCGCAAAGCCGACCACGATGTTCAGGCCCAACGCCAGCATCACGTACAGCAGCGCAAAGTTCAGGATGCGAACCCAGCTTTGCCCGGCCATGCCGATCACGAACGGCAGCACCGCCAGCACGACGCCGATCAGCGCGATGCCGATCAGCGTGCGGGTGGAAAACCCGCTTTTCTTCAGATGCGTGCTCATGCGCGATCCCCCACCCGTTCACCCAGCAGACCCGAGGGACGGAAGATCAGGACCAGCACCAGCACGAAGAACGCGAACACGTCCTGGTAATGGCTGCCCAGGAAGCCGCCCGTCAGGTCGCCGATGTAGCCCGCGCCCAGCGACTCGATGATGCCCAGCAGCAGACCGCCGGCCATCGCGCCCACCAGATTGCCGATGCCGCCCAGCACCGCGGCGGTGAAGGCCTTCAGGCCCAGCATGAAGCCCATCGTGTATTGCGACACGCCGTAATACGTGGCGACCATCATGCCGGCCACGGCGGCGAGCGCCGAGCCGATCAGGAAGGCGGCCGAGATCACAGTATTGATGTTCACGCCCATCAGACCCGCAACCTCGCGGTTCTGCGCGGTGGCGCGCATCGCGGTGCCGAGGCGGGTCTTGTGCACGACCGCCAGCAGTCCGCCCATGATCAGCGCCGCAATCACCACGATGGCGATCTGCAGCGAACTCATGCGCGCGCCGCCAAACTCGAACACTTGCGGCGACAGCACCTGCGGGAAGTTCAGGTAGTTGCGGCCCCAGGCCATCATGGCGACGTTCTGCAGGATGATGGACACGCCGATCGCGGTGATCAGCGCTGCCAGACGCGGCGCGCGGCGCAGCGGCCGGTAGGCCACGCGTTCGGCCGTCCAGCCCACCGCCATGCACAGCGGGACGGAGACCAGCAGGCCGACGCCCAGCACCACGAAGGCCGAGGCGCCGGGATCGCCGCCCACCAGCGTGATGGCGACCGTGGTGGCAGCCATTGCGCCAATCATGACGACGTCGCCATGCGCGAAGTTGATCAGCCCGATGATGCCGTACACCATGGTGTAGCCAAGGGCGACCAGGGCGTACACGCTGCCGAGCGTGACGCCGTTAATCAGTTGTTGAATGAAGATATCCATAGGGGCCGCTGAATAAGCCTGGAAGAATCGCGCGGGGCGGCCAGGGCGCAAAGGCCTGGCCGCGCGTCGCGCGCCGCTGCGCCGGACGGCGCGTGCGGAAAAGAGGGGGCGGAACGTGGCGCGCGGCTAGCGGCGCGCGGCTAGCTCCGCCCTGGTTTCAAGCCGGCTTAGTTAGCCTGGCTGACCATCGTTTCAACCATCTCCCACTTGCCGTTCTTGACTTCGTAGATGGTGACCGAGATTTCCTTCAGATCGCCCTTGTCGTCGTAGGAAATGTGCTCGCTCGTCGCGCCCTTGCGGTTCAGCTTGGCCAGCTTGGGCAGGTACTTTTCGGGGTCGGCGGAACCGGCCTCTTCGATGGCCGTGATCATGTTCCAGGCGCCGTCGTAGGCGTACGGCGCGTACACGCCGGGCGCCTTCTTGAAGCGGGCCTGGTATTTCTGATCGAAGTCCTTGCCCGCGGCCATCTTGTCCAGCGGCACGCCGGCCAGCGAGGCATAGGTGCCGTCGGCGGCATCGCCGGCCAGCTTGATGAAGGTGTCGCTACGCGTCATTTCGCCGGACACCAGCGGGGCCTCCAGGCCCAGCGTGGCGAGCTGGCGCTTCATCGGGCCGGACTGGGCGTCCAGGCCGCCGTAGAAGATGGCGTCGGGCGCGGAACCCTTGATGTTGGTCAGGATGGCCGTGAAGTCGTTGGCCTTGTCGGTGGTGTATTCGCGGCGCACGACCTGGCCGCCGGCGGCCTTGACGGCCTTCTCGACTTCGTCCGCCAGACCCTGGCCGTAGGCGGTGCGATCGTCGATGATCGCGACCTTCTTGGCCTTCAGGTTCTGCACGATGAACTTGCCGACCGCGGCGCCCTGCTGGGTGTCGCTGGTCATCATGCGGAACGTGGTTTCGTAGCCCTGCTTGGTGTATTCGGGCGAGGTCGCCATGGCGATCTGCGGCAGGCCGGCTTCGTGGTAGACGCGCGACGCGGGAATCGTGGTGCCCGAGTTGAAGTGACCCAGGATGCCCACAACGTCCTGGTCGACGAGTTGCTGGGCGACCTGCACGCCCACGCGCGGATCAGCCTGGTCGTCGCGCGAAACCAGCACGAACTTGGCCGTCTCGCCGTCGATCTTGATGCCCTTCTTGTTCGCTTCTTCGAGGGCCAGGTTCAGGCCATTCTGCATGTCCTCGCCGTAGTGCGATTGCGGACCGGTCAGCGGGGCTGCGAAGCCGAACTTGACGTCGGCGGCCTGCACGGCGGCCGTCATGCCGGCGGCGGCGATGCTTGCAGCGAGAAGCTTCAAAGTGGTGCGGAACTTCATGGGGAATCCTCCGAAATATCGGACTAAGGCCTTGTTATACCTGAGCTTTTAGCCAGGCTTTTGGTTTTTTACTACCGCGGGCCCAGTGATATCCGGGTCCCGCGCATGCATTTTCTGCAGAGCCTGAATGCCGGATTGCGGCAGCCAAGCCAGAGGTGCGACCGGATTTTCGTTCCAGTGCAACCTAGCCCGATATTGGAGATAACCCTCAGTTTCCTGAGGGTTACCCCTGGTCACGCTTAACCGATGGTCATGAGGCTGGCGTTGCCGCCCGCGGCCGCCGTGTTGACGCTGACGGAACGCTCGGTCAGGAGGCGTTCCGGCACGTAGCTGGCGCCCGCCGCCAAGGCGTCGGAGGTCAGGCCGTGCACCGCCAGGATGGGACCCGGGCGCCGCGCGATGCGCTGGTTCAGCGCCTTGAGCGCGTCGCCGTCGCCTTCGAACAGCACGGCCTGGTAGTCGGCCTCGTCCACGTCAGCATCCGAAAGGATACCGGCCTGCCCCTGCTGATCGGCATCCAGCGTCGCCAGCAGCGCCTGCGCGGCCGGCGTGTCCGCAAACCACGCGTGGTTGCCGGTCAGGCGGGCCACGGACCACTGCGCCCGCGCGCCAGCCTCGGTGGCGGCCACGCAGTACACGGCGCCTCGCGGCTCGACCATATAGGTGTTGGTCTCGCCCGTCGGGCCGGGCAGCGCGATGCGCTGCGGCAGCGGCGCCGCGGCGTCCAGCGCCGGCGGCAGGCCTGCGGGGCGCGTGCCCAGCAGGCGGTACATGTACAACGGACCGCCCGCCTTCGGACCCGTACCCGACAGCGCTTCCCCGCCGAACGGCTGCACGCCC
This sequence comes from Achromobacter sp. UBA4530, assembly GCF_002388205.1. Lineage (NCBI taxonomy): Bacteria > Pseudomonadati > Pseudomonadota > Betaproteobacteria > Burkholderiales > Alcaligenaceae > Achromobacter > Achromobacter sp. UBA4530. The sequence goes on from NZ_DGMA01000008.1 coordinate 464,005, forward strand.
ACCACGGCGCCCACGATGTTGCGGTTGACGTAGACGTTGCCGGCGTGGACCTGGCCCGTCACGTGCGCGATGGTCTCGTCGATACGCGTGTGCACGCCAAACGTCAGTCCGTAACCCGTGCCGTTGACGGCGTCGAGCAGCGCGTCGAGTTCGTCGCGCTTGTAGCGCACCACGTGCAGCACCGGCCCGAAGACTTCACGGGTCAGCTCGCTGACGTTGTCGATTTCGATGATGGTCGGCGGCACGAAGGTGCCGTGGCGGCATTCGCCGTTCAGTTCGACCTGGTCGACGCGATGACCGGCCGTGCGCATGGACTCGATGTGACGCTGGATGCCGTTGCGGGCCTCGGTGTCGATCACGGGACCCACGTCAACCGACAGGCGATCCGGATTGCCGACGGCCAGCTCGCGCATCGCGCCGCGCAGCATCGTCAGCACGTGATCCGCGTTGTCTTCCTGCACGCACAGCACGCGCAGCGCCGAGCAGCGCTGGCCGGCCGAATCGAAGGCCGAACTGAGCACGTCGAATACGACTTGCTCCGACAGGGCCGACGAGTCCACCACCATGGCGTTCTGGCCACCGGTTTCCGCGATCAGCGGGATGGTGTGGCCGTTATCGTCCAGGCGGTCGGCCAGGGTGCGAGCGATGATGCGCGCCACATCGGTCGAGCCCGTGAACATCACGCCGCGCACGCCCGGATTGGCCACCAGTTGCGCGCCGATGGTTTCGCCGCGGCCCGGCAGCAGCTGCACGGCGCCGGCAGGCACGCCGGCCGCGCGCAGGATGGCCACGGCTTGCGCCGCGATCAGCGGGGTTTGCTCGGCCGGCTTGGCCAGCACGGTGTTGCCCGCCGCCAGCGCGGCCGCCACTTGACCGGTGAAGATCGCCAGCGGGAAGTTCCACGGGCTGATGCACAGCACGGTGCCCAGCGGACGGTGCGTGTCGTTGCTGAATTCCTGCTCGGCCTGGTCGGCGTAGTAGCGCAGGAAGTCCACGGCCTCGCGCACTTCCGCGATGGCGTTCGGCAGCGATTTGCCGGCTTCGCGCACGATGAGGCCCAGCAGGGTCTGCATCTGCTCTTCCAGCAATTGCGCCGCGCGGCGCAAGCACTGCGCGCGCTCGGCAACCGGCGTGGACTGCCAGATCGGCGCGGCATTCGCGGCGGCGCGCAGGGCGACTTCGGCGTCAGCCGAATCGGCTTCGATGACATGGCCGACCACGTCGCGCAGATTGGCGGGGTTGCGCACTTCGATTGCCTTGGCGGCATCCCAGTGTTCACCGCCTTCGCCCAACATGGGACCGGCGCGCCACGGCGTGCCGGCGCTGGCCAGGAGCGCCGCCGACAGCGAGCCCAGGCGATGTTCGTTGCTGAGGTCCAGGCCCGCCGAGTTGGCGCGGGCGCCATCCTGCGGATTGCCGTAAAGCTCGCGCGGCAGCGGAATCTTCTCGTGCGGGGCGCCCAGCGGCGTGATGCGCGAGGCGGCTTCCACCGGGTCGGCAACCAGCGTTTCGACCGGGATGGTTTCGTCGCCGATCAGGTTCACGAACGAGGTGTTGGCGCCGTTTTCCAGCAGGCGGCGCACCAGGTACGCCAGCAGCGTTTCGTGCGTGCCGACCGGCGCGTAGATGCGGCACGGACGGTTGAGCTTGCCCTGGGTCAGCGGGCCGACCACTTCTTCGTACAGCGGCTCGCCCATGCCGTGCAGGCACTGGAACTCGTATTGACCGGGGTAGTAGTTCTGGCCGGCAAGCTGGTAAATCGCCGCCAGCGTGTAAGCGTTGTGCGTGGCGAATTGCGGGTACACGGCTTCGGGCGCGGCCAGCAGCTTGCGGGCGCAGGCAATGTACGCCACGTCCGTGTACAACTTGCGGGTGTAGACCGGATAGCCTTCCAGGCCGTCGACCTGGGCACGCTTGATTTCGCTGTCCCAGTACGCGCCCTTCACCAGTCGCACCATCACGCGATGGCGGCTGCGGCGGGCCAGATCGATCACGTAATCGATGACGAACGGCGCGCGCTTCTGGTAAGCCTGGATGACGAAGCCGATGCCGCTCCAGCCTTCGAGTTCAGGCGTGAAGCACAGCGCTTCCAGCAGGTCCAGCGAGATCTCCAGGCGATCGGCTTCTTCGGCGTCGATGTTCAGGCCGATGTCGTAGCTGCGCGCCAGGATGGTCAGCGCCTTCACGCGCGGCAGCAGTTCCGCCATGACGCGCTCGCGCTGGGCACGCGAATAACGCGGATGCAGGGCGGACAGCTTGATCGAGATCCCGGGGCCTTCGTAGATGCCGCGGCCCGCGGCGGCCTTGCCGATCGCGTGGATGGCCTGCTCATACGAGGCGTAGTAGCGTTCGGCATCTTCCGCCGTAGTCGCCGCTTCGCCGAGCATGTCATACGAATAGCGGAAACCGCGCGATTCCATCTTGCGGTTGTTGGCCAGGGCTTCGGAAATCGTCTGGCCGGAGACGAACTGTTCGCCCATCATGCGCATGGCCATGTTCACGCCCTTGCGCACCAGCGGCTCGCCGCCCTTGCCGATCAGGCGCGTCAGCGCCTTGGACAGCGACTGCTCGCTGCTCACGGCCACCAGCTTGCCCGTGATCATCAGACCCCAGGTGGCCGCGTTGACGAACAGCGATTGCGAACCGCCCATATGCGACTTCCAGTCGCCGCGGGCGACCTTGTCTCGGATCAGCGCGTCGCGCGTGGCGCGGTCGGGTATGCGCAGCAGCGCTTCGGCCAGGCACATCAGCGCCACGCCTTCCTGGCTGGACAGGGAGAATTCCTGGATCAGGCCTTCGACCCCGCCACCGGTGCGCTTGCCGCGCAGCTTCTTGACCAGGCCGGCCGCCATCGCGTGCACCTTTTCCAGGTTGGGCACTCGGGCCTGGCCCAACAGCAGCGGCACGCACTCGGGTTCCGGCCGGCGATAGGCCGCCGTGATGGCGGCGCGCAGCACGGATTGCGGCTGCACGTCCTGGCCGAATTCGTAGAACGGCGGCGTGGGTGCGGCATGGGATTCGGCCGCATCCTCTTCGCCCGCGGCATCCGCGCTCAGGTGGGACATCTCGGCGGGCAGATGGCCGCGCTCGATCTTGTCCAGATAGGACAGGATCGCCTGCTTATGCAGCCAGTGCGGCGTGCAGTTGAGCTTGGTGGCGGCGGCTTTCAGGCGGTCGCGGAGTGCGTCGTCGACTTTGACGCCGAGGGTCGTGCTGGCCATAAGAGATTGCTTCCTGTCGCATGGCAAAGGTGTAACTGGGCCCGGACGGGACCCAGTATGGGTAGGACCGTATGCTAGACAGGTTGCAACCGCGTTTGTATTAAGGTTAACCCTAGGTTGAACCCAGTTAACCGCTTGAGATCGCGAGGTTTATCCGGGAACCCGGGGCGGATCATTCCTTCAGCGCGGAACACCCCATCATCTGGACCGACCCGGAACCAGCCGGATTCTGGCCGCGAATGGCAGCCGCCATGACGCCCGCCAGGCTCACCACCGCGCGCTGCTGCGCCGCGATCAGGCTGCCGACGGCCTCGTCCGGCACGTTTTCGGTGACGACGCTGCGGCACAAGAGGCCCCTGCCCTTGGTGTCGACGGGGCGTACCCGCCAGGTGGCGTCCAGTTGCGCCATGCTGCCGGACACCATCTCGAAGCGTTGCACGTCGGTCTGGACGCGCCAGATCGGCGCCCCCGGACCCGGCTTGACCATCTGCACGTCGAGTGCGCCAAGGTCACGCTTGAGCGCATCGGACAAGGCATTGCGCAACTCGTCGCCCAGCGGCGAGCTCCAGCGCTCGGAATACAAGGCGGAAATGCTGCCGTCGCCGGTGCGGACCATCAACTGCGGCTGGTCGGCCTGCGTGGACAGCGTGACGGGCTGCACCTCGATCACGAACGAGGCGGAACCCGGCGCCGCGGCGGGCGCACCCGACCGCTCGGGCGTCTGCAGCGTGTAGTAGTGGACGGGCGGCGACGACCCGCACGCGGCCAGCGCGCCGGACAGCGCCAGCACGGCCAGCGCGGCGCGGCCGCGTTTGCTGCGGGACGGGGTTGCGGAGCAAGAGAGTCGGCTTTTCATGAGCGTCTAGTTCCTGACTGGGCCGGCGCCCGGGATGGGGTCTTCGCCTCTGCCGCGCAGCAGGGCCTCGGGATTCGATTGCAGGAAGTCGGCCAGCGCGCGCAGCGAACGCGCCGCGCGGCTCAGCTCCTGCATCGCCCGTTCGGTGTTGACCGGCAGCGAGGCGTCAGAGGCCAGCAGCGAGTTGATGTTCGCCATCGAGTCCTTGGCTGCCTTGAGCGCCTTCTGGGCTTCGGGCGCCACCTGCTTGTCCAGACGATTCATCAGCTTGGACGTGCTGGCCAGCGTGGCGCGCAGGTCCTCGCCGATCTTGTCGAACGGAATCTTCTCGATCTTGGTGACGATGTTGGTGACCTGCTGCTGGAGCTGATCCAGGTTGCCCGGCACCGTCGGAATGATCGCCGGTTCCGACATCTCGAATTCAACCGGCTTGGCGTTCGGCACGTTGTCCAGCACCACGTAGAGCTGGCCGGTCAGCAGGTTGGCCGTGCGCAGTTGCGCGCGCAGGCCATGCTTGATCATCACGCCCAGCAAGCGGCCGCCTGCCACGTCGCCTTCCTTGATCGCTCGTTCGCGGACTTCTTCGTAGACGCGGCCCAGCCGTTCCGGATACAGGGTGGCGTCCACCAGCGAATAGAAGCGCTTGGTGGAGGGATCGAAGTCCAGCGTGATCTGCGTGACGTCGCCCAGCGTGATCCCGTTGAAGTCGATCGGCGCCCCCACAGTCAGCCCGCGGATCGACTGGTCAAAGCGCATGCGGATCGGGAAGGCCTCGCCGTCCGGATTGGCCTTGGCTGCGGCCTCGGTGGCGTACAGGTCGAACTCGGTGTCGGCCTTGGCCGCCGCATCGCCATCGCGGGCGTTCTGCACGGTTGCGAACGCCACACCGCCCACCGCCATCGAGACGAGCGACTGCGTGCGCACCTTCAGGCCATCGGCATTGACGCTGAAGTCCACGCCGCTGGCGTTCCAGAAGCGGGTGCCGTTGGTGACGAATTTGTCGTTGGGCGCATCGACGAACACCTCGACGTTCACGGCGCTGCCGTTCTCGTCCAGGGCATAGCCGATCACGCGGCCCACGTTGATGCGGCGGTAGTAGACGGGCGAGCCGATATCCAGAGAGCCCAGGTCCGACGCCTTGAGCATGAAGCGCTTGCCCGCCCGGTCGTGGGTCACGGCGGGCGGGGTTTCCAGACCTTCAAAAGACAGCTTCGTGGCGCGGTTGCCGTTGTCCTTGCCCTCTTCCGCGTCCACGCCGATATAGGCGCCCGACAGCAGAGTGCCCAGGCCCGACACGCCACTTACGTCCAGCCGCGGCCGCACCACCCAGAAGTTCGTGCCTTCGCGCGCCAGGTCGGAAACCTGCTTGGAGAGTTCGGCTTTCACGACCACCTTGCTGCGGTCGGCATTGAAGCCGATGGACTTGACCGTGCCGATGTTCACGTCCTTGTAGCGAAGCTGGGTCTTGCCCACTTCCAGGCCTTCGGCAGTATTGAAAGAGATGGAAATGTCGGGTCCGGCCTGCATCCAGGTTCGCACGACCAGCGACAGGCCCATTAACGCGGCCACGACAGGGACCAGCCAGATCCAGGAGATCCGGCTCTTCTTCTTGCGCGAGATCGCGGGCGACGCGAATTTTTCTTCACCAGATCCGGGGGCTTGCTCGGACATCTACTTTTTCCTTTTCTGAGCGGAAAACAACGGCGGGAGGCCTTTCCTAGCCCACTTGCTTGCCGGAGACGGACGCCGGCGCATGCCGGCCCTCCACCGGCGCTGATTCGATTTCGGTCTGACCTTCAAGGTCCCAGCTACGACGCAGGTCGAAGCTCATGGCAGCCAGCATGGTCAGGATGACAACCACGCCGAATGCGGCGGCGCCGGCACCGGCGCTGATTTCCATCAAGCCCTGAAAGTCGGCCAGGGCCGCCAGCAATATAACGACAAATACATCCAGCATGGACCACTGGCCAATGAATTCAACCATCTGATACAACCGCGTACGCGCCCCCAGATTGGTTGTGCTACGCCATTGCTCAGTCAGCAGCAGCAAGATAAGTGCCAGCAGCTTGGTCAGCGGCACCGCCACACTGGCGATGAACACGATCAGCGCAATGTCCCACGAGCCCATCTGCCAGAGTTCCACCACGCCACCCAGAATGGTGTGCGCGCTGTCGCCCAGCAGCGAACTGACGTTCATGACCGGCAGCACATTAGCAGGGATGTAGAAGACGACGGCCGCAAGCAGCAGCGCCCAGGTGCGCGCCACATGGTCGGGCTTGCGGTAATGCACCACCGCGTCGCAGCGCACGCAGTGATGATGCGCCTCGGGGTCGGCGTCCTTCGGCAGCGCCTGCACCTGGCCGCAGACGTGGCACCCGGTCAACACGACGTCGGGCCCGGCTTCGGGCACATGCACGGGCACCACGCCGACGGATTCGGCATACCGCCACAGCACATGGGGCGACAGTTTGCCGAGCATCGTCAGCAAGACGGTCAGGATGCCGAACGCCGCCAGACCGATGCCGGGCGCCACCGCGGCCATCCCGGCCAGTTTCACGACCGCAACCAGCACGCCAAGCAGGAAAACCGGCACCATGCACCACGGCCGCAGCACACCCAAAAGACGCATGGCGGCGTGGAAATCCGCGGGCTCGCGGCCCCGCGACAGCGGACCCAGCACCCACAGCAGCACGATCAGTTGCAACAGCGGCAGCGCGAAGCCCGCCAGGCCGGTCATGATGGAAACGACCCAATGGCCCTGACGCCAGGTAATGGAGATGGAATCCAGCAGGGAAGCTTCTTGGACCATGCCCTGCACGGACATCGAAGCGACCGGGTAGGCGTTGGCCACCCCGAAGACGATCAGGGCAGTGATGGCGAGCGCCAGCCAATTGGACAAAGTAAGCCCGCTGTAGCGCCAGAGCACGGCGCCGCAGCGGGCACAATTGGCGGTCTCGCCAGGTTCAAGCTGATGTCGGCGATAGATGCTTGCGCAATGTTCGCATTCGATCAGCGGCTGGCGGTCCGCGGTCATCAGTCGACGAGTTCGACTTCCTGCTTATCCGGCGCGTCCGACGAAGGCGGCTTGCCGCTATCGTCAAAGTCCAGCGTGACCTTGCCCGACTCGTCCAGATCCACCGTGACCGAACCGCCGTCGACCAGCTTGCCGAACAGCAGCTCGTCGGCCAGCGCGCGCCGGATGGTGTCCTGAATAAGACGTTGCATGGGACGCGCGCCCATGAGCGGATCGAACCCCTCCTTGGCAAGGTGTTCACGCAGGCGCGTGGTGAATACGGCTTCCACGCGGCGCTCGTGCAACTGGTCTTCAAGCTGCATGAGGAACTTGTCCACCACGCGCATGATGACCTCGTGGTCCAGCGCGGCAAAGGGAATGATCGCGTCCAGGCGGTTGCGGAATTCCGGCGTGAACATGCGGCGGATTTCCGCCATTTCGTCGCCCACCATCCGCGAGTTCGCAAAACCGATCGACGGACGGTTCAAGGTCTCGGCGCCCGCGTTGGTCGTCATGATGAGGATGACGTTGCGGAAGTCTGCCTTGCGGCCGTTGTTGTCGGTCAGCGTGCCGTGGTCCATGACCTGCAGCAGGATGTTGAATACATCCGGGTGCGCCTTTTCGATTTCGTCGAGCAGCAGCACGCAATGCGGCTGCTTGGTGATTGCCTCGGTAAGCAGGCCGCCCTGGTCGAAACCCACGTATCCGGGCGGCGCGCCGATCAGGCGCGACACCGCGTGGCGCTCCATGTATTCGGACATGTCGAAGCGCAGCAGTTCGACACCCAGCGTGAACGCCAGTTGGCGTGCGACTTCGGTCTTGCCGACGCCCGTGGGGCCCGACAGCAGGAAAGCGCCGATCGGCTTTTCCGGCTTGCCCAGGCCCGAGCGCGCCATCTTGATGGCGGCGGACAGCGCGTCGATGGCGCCATCCTGGCCGAACACCACCGTCTTCAAGTCGCGGTCCAGCGTGGCGAGCTTGCTGCGGTCGTCGTTGGAGACGGACTGCGGCGGAATGCGCGCGATCTTCGAAACGATGTTTTCGATGTCGACCTTGCCGATCACCTTCTTCTGGCGCGAACGCGGCAACAGGCGTTGCGCGGCGCCGGCCTCGTCGATCACGTCGATGGCCTTGTCGGGCAGGTGGCGATCATTGATGAAGCGCGCCGACAGTTCGGCGGCAGCCGACAGCGCCGCGGCCGAATAGCGCACACTGTGGTGCTCTTCGAAGCGGCTTTTCAGGCCGCGCAGGATCTGCACGGTCTGTTCGATGCTGGGCTCGGGCACGTCGATCTTCTGGAACCGGCGCGACAGCGCGTGATCCTTTTCGAAGACGCCGCGGTATTCGGTGTAGGTGGTGGCGCCGATGCACTTGAGCTGCCCCGACGACAACGCCGGCTTGAGCAGGTTGGAGGCATCCAGCGTACCGCCCGACGCCGAACCGGCGCCGATCAGCGTGTGGATTTCGTCGATGAACAGGATCGCGTCGGGGTTGCCGCGGATCTGCTTGAGCACGCCTTTCAGACGCTGTTCGAAATCGCCGCGGTACTTGGTGCCGGCCAGCAGCGCGCCCATGTCCAGCGAATAGACCTGAGCGGCCTGCAGGACTTCAGGCACTTCGCCGCGCGTAATGCGCCAGGCCAGGCCTTCCGCGATGGCGGTCTTGCCAACGCCGGCCTCGCCCACCAGCAGCGGGTTGTTCTTGCGCCGGCGGCACAGCACCTGAATGACGCGCTCGACTTCGTGCTCGCGGCCGATCAGGGGATCGATCCGGCCCGCAAGCGCGGCGGCGTTCAGGTCGGTGGCGTACTGATCCAGCGGCGACTGACGCGAGTCGCCCTGCTCTTCACCATTGGGCTGTTGCTCTTTCTGCACGGCGGCGGACTCCACCTGCGGCTGTTTGGTAATGCCATGGGACAGGAAATTGACCACGTCCAGGCGTGTGACGCCCTGCTGTTGCAGGTAGTACACGGCGTGCGAGTCCTTTTCGCCAAAAATGGCCACCAGCACGTTCGCGCCCGTCACAGGCTTTTTGCCCGTGCCGCCGGCCGAGACGTGCATGATCGCGCGCTGAATGACGCGCTGGAAACCCAACGTGGGTTGCGTGTCGACTTCGGCGCCGCTGGGGATCACCGGGGTGTTTTCCGATACGAACTGGCGCAGGTTGCGACGCAGGTCGTCCAGGTTGGCCGCGCAGGCGCGCAGGACCTCGACCGCCGAAGCGTTGTCGAGCAACGCCAACAGCAGGTGCTCGACGGTAATAAATTCGTGCCGGGCCGAACGGGCCTCGACGAAAGCCATATGCAGGCTGACTTCAAGCTCTTGAGAAATCACGCTTCCTCCGTAACGCATCGAAGCGGGCTAATACACGATTCATATTCTATGCCGATCATGGCGTAACGCCAGCGATTTCAAAAACCACGCTGTCGTGCCGGCCATGTGTATCCATGACGGTTAGCGTATACCGGCCGTCGTGCGCCAGCACCAAATTAAACGGATGACCCGCGGCGCCATGACTTGCGACACGACCATCGAGCATCCACCAGACTTCGCCTTCAGCGCCCTGGACGTCGACGTCCAGCGCAACTTGCCGCATGCCGGGCACGGGCCGCAGCACCGAGCCGTTGGCCACACCCCCGAGCCGAAGCGGTCCCTGGGTGGCATCGGCATAGCCGGCAAACGAGGGCGGCGCCGTTTCATTGAGCATCCAGGCCGCCCGCTGTTCGGGACACGCGCCCGAGGGCTCGCTACCCAGCCTGTAACCCAAAGGCCAGCATGTCACCACCGCCTGCACCGTTTCGGGCCTGACGCGGACCTGCTGGGCGCCTTCCGGCAATGCCGCCACGATATCCTGCAGTAGCGGCGCCGCCACATTCGCCCCAAAAAATCCTGGATTCGGCGTACCGTCGGGCCTGCCGACCCATACGCCGATCGTCCATCTGTCGGTCACGCCGACCGCCCAGGCATCCCGGAATCCGAAACTGGTCCCGGTTTTCCAGGCCAGTTGCCGGCCGGGATTGCCCGACTGGTAAAACGGCCGGTCCGGGTGTCCACCGCCTTCGAGGATGTCCCGGACGATCCAGGCCGCGCCAGGACTCATCATACGGGACTCGACAACCGGCTGCTCCGCCGTCAAGCGGGGCCGCCCCGAGATGCCGTCCCGGGCCAGCGCACGATACGCGCCGACCAGTTCTTCCAATGTGGTGCCACCCCCGCCCAAAATCAAGCTCAGATTTGGCTCGGCGCCCGCGGGCATTCGTAACTTCACGCCGCCCGTCAGCATAACCGAGGCAAAACTGGCTGGTCCGACCCGGTCCAGCAGGTCCACCGCAGGCACGTTGAGCGACCGCTGCAACGCCTGCGCCACGCTGATCGGCCCGGCGAAGGCCGCCTGGAAATTCCCGGGTGCGTAGCCGCCGAACGACATGGGCGCGTCGATCAGCAGGCTTTCAGAATGGATCAGCCCCTCGTCCAGGGCCTGGGCATACAGAAACGGCTTGAGCGTCGACCCCGGCGATCGCACGCCGCGCACCATGTCCACATGCGAGTACCGGGAATCGTCGGAAAAATCTGCCGACCCGGCGTAAGCCTTGACCTCCAGGGAATCGTTGTCCATCACCAGCACCGCCATCGACACCTTGGGCGGAAGGTTATCGACCCGGTCCAGCAACATTTGTTCCACCGACGCCTGCATGTCCGCATCCAGCGTGGAGGTGACCAGTGGTGGCCGGCCGCCCGCGCGGCGCGCGCCGCCCGCTTCCAGCAGCAGGCGCTGCGCCGCCAGGGGCGCCAGCCAGCGCGCCCGCAACGGCGGCGCGATGACGGTTTCTATCTTGGCGTCAGCCACCTCGGCCGGAGTCCAGCGGCCGAGTTCGGCCATGCGGTCCAGCACCTTGTCGCGGGCGGCCTGGGCGGCCTCGGGGTGACGGTCGGGACGCAGCCGTGACGGGGCCTGCGGCAAGGCGGTCAGCATCGCCGCTTCTGCCGGCCCCAGGTCGCGGGCCGGCTTGCCCAGCCACAGCCGCGAGCCCATCTCGACGCCCTCGACGATGCCGCCCATCGGCGCGTGGGTCAGGTATAGGGAAAGGATCTCGTCCTTGCTGTAGTGCATTTCCAGCTGCACGGCGCGCCACGCCTGCCGCAGCTTGGCCGACATCGTGCGCGACGGCTTGCCCGCCAGTTGCGGATCGATCAGCCGCGCCACCTGCATGGTCAGCGTGGAGCCGCCGGACACGATGCGGCGGTTGGTGGCCCACTGCCAGCCCGCACGCGCGAGCGCCACGGGGTTCACCCCGGGGTGCCAGTAGAACCAGCGGTCCTCGTAGGTGAGCAGCGTCTCCAGGTAGCGGGGCGAAACCTGATCGGGCTGGACCGGGTAGCGCCAGATGCCGTCGCGGCTGGGATAGTTGCGCAGCGGCGTGCCATCGGCGGCGACGACAACCGCCGCCCCGCCCGAATCGATGGGAGGCAGCGGATACAGGCGGTCGAGCGCGAATAACAACGCGGCCAGCGCTGATAACGCGCTGGCCGCGAAGATGCCGCGCCGCCGCCAGCGGCGGGCGCGCGATGCGCCCGCCTGGCAAGCGGCGGCGGCGTTCAAGGACGCTTGGCGCCGCGATCGCGGATTTCGACCGTGCTCCATTGCTCACCCACGCCGCGGATTTCGGGGCGGTACATATCCTCGGCCACCGTCGACGGCACCGCGTAGCGGCCCGGCGTCACGACGCGCACCAGATAGAACACGTCCACCTTGCCACGGCCCAGCGACACCGCGGCGACGTAGCGGTCGTCGCGGAACTCGCGATGCTTGATGTTGGAATCCGACATGGCGTCGGCCACGCGGCGCCCGCCGATCTTCCAGTCCTGCATTTCCGGGCTCTGCGACAGGTTGAGGTTTTCGACCTCGAAGCCCGCCGGCACGCGGTCAACCAGCAGACCATCGGGGATGTTCTGGTTGGCGCTGGCCTGGACCCACACCACCAGCATGTCGCCGGTCTGCAGGGTGCCGCCGTCCCACGGGCGGCCGTCCGGACGGTACCAGCCACGCTTGAGCTGGATGATGTCGTTGCGCGGCGCGGGGGTCGCAGTCGGGCTGCCCTGGATGTCGTATTCGACGAACAGCGATTGGCTGCCCGTGTTCTGCAACTGCGTGCCCGCCAGATCCGCGGCCGACAGCGAGACCGTCTGGTCGCTCTTGCCGCCCGTCAGCGGCTTGCGCTCGCCATTGACGGTCAGCACCGCTTCCCACGGCGTGTTCTTGTTGCCGCCCGCGGCGCGCGCGGCCAGCAGCAGGGCCATCTGTTCCTGCGTGGACAGGTACGAACGGTTGCCCAGGCGGCTGGAAAGCTGATTCAGCAGGTTCTCGCTGCGTTCGTGGCGCAGCTCGTATTGCGAGACCAGCGCGTAGGACAACGCATAGTCGCGCACGCTGCTGCCGTAGTCGCCCATCCATTCGTCGTAGTAGGCGCTGCTGCGGTTGTTGATGTTGATGCCATAGGTGCGCGTCATGGCCAGGTCAAGCGCCTGCTTCATGCGCCCTTCGTCGCCCATCAGTTTGAACGCGGCGGCCAGTTGCACCAGCGGCAGCGGCGAGCGCGCGCGCTCCTGATAGTTGTCGAACAGCTGACGCACGGTCGACAACGGCGCCTTCTTGTCGCGCGCCAGCACCAGCGCGGCGGTGGCCAGGCCGGCAAAGCGGCGATGGTCTTCGCGCAGCACGTTGGCGTCGCTGCTGTCGATGCGGTTGGCCTCGACGTTGCGGCGCAGATTGGCCGACCACGTGCCGAATGCGCCGGCGCTCTGCTGCACCTGCTCCAGCAGCCACGTGCGCGAACGATCCAGCGACGCCTCGGGCACATCGAAGCCACGATCGCGTGCGTCCTGCATGAAGCCCACGGCGTAGGCCGTCAGCCACACGTCGCGCGAGGACGCGCCGCTCCAGAGGTTGTACGAACCGACCGAGTTGCGCATGCCCGACAGGCGGCTGATGGCGCCGGCGACCTTGGCGGCGCGTTCGGCCTCGGTGCGCGGCTTCAGGCCGAACTGCTTGGCGGCGTCTTCATCCAGCATCACCCACGGCATGGCCGCGCTGATGGTCTGCTCGGTGCATCCATACGGATAGTTGAGCAGGTCCTCGACCAGACGGTTGACGTTGAACGGCGGACGATTGGACACGGTCAGGCTGACGGTCGTCGAGTCCGGGTAATAGGACGCGACCCACGACGCCTGCGCCGGTTGCGACTCGCCCGGATTCAGGCGCAGACGCCGCACCTGGCGCTCCGGCGCATGCGCGGGCTGCACCTGCAGCACGGACTCGCGCACGATGCGGATCGGCTTGGCGCCGCCCTGCCCGTCCACGGTCAGACGCATCAGGCCCAGGCCGTACGAACCGGTGGTGGTCGCCGTGAACCGCAGCGTCGTGCGCTGCTTGTCTTTCAACGTGACAGTGCGCACGCCGTCGACGATGGCCAGCGGATCCAGGGCTTCGAGCTTGACCGAGATCTTCTGTTCGGCGCCGCTCATGTTGGTAACGTCCAGCGCAATGGCGGCCTGGTCGCCCGGCGTGATGAAACGCGGGGTGTTCAGTTCCGCCACGATGGGCGCTGCCACGACCATTTCGGCGTCGGTGCTGCCGTAGTTGTCGGGCGTGAACGCGACGGCCATCAGGCGCAGCGTGCCATTGAAGTCCGGCAGGTCCAGCGGGATGTCCGCTTCGCCCTGCGCGTTGAGCGCAACGGGACCCGAGAACAGATCCACCAGCTTGACCTTCTTGGGCAGGCTCTTGCTGTCGCCGCGCATTGCGGCGTCGCCGCCCCACTTCAGCTTGCCCTTCGTGCCGTCCATCTTCTCGATGAGCTTGCCGTACATGTCCAGCAACTCGGGCGCGTAGCGGTGCTTGCCGAAGAAGTAATCCAGCGGATCGGGCGTGGCGTACTGGTTGATGTTGAGAATCCCCACGTCGACCGCGGACAGCGTCACCATCGCCTGCTTGCCCTGCGCGCCATCGACCTTGACGCGCACGGTCGTCTTGGTCTCCGGCACGGCCTTGGGCGCGGCGGTGAGCTTGACGTCCAGCTTGCGGTCGGCGCTGGCGATCGGCAGGAACGCCAGGCCCAGCGCGCGGGCCGGCGTGACGCGGTCGCCTTCGCTGCCGGGGCGGAACACCGCCGCGGCCACGTACAGGTCGTGGCGCTTCCATTCCTTATCGACCGGAATCTCGACCTCGGTGCCCGTTGCCTTCACGGCCACCCACTTGGACCACAGCATGCGGTCGCCTTCGACGGTGATGAGCGCCTGGCCATCATGCGGCGGCGTCAGCGTCAGCTTGACGGTGTCGCCCGGCTTGGCGGGCACGCCTTCCAGCTTCATCTGCACGCGGTCGGGGCGGTTGCCCATGGCGTCGGCGTCCTGCGCGTTCCAGCCGGCATAGAAGCGATAGCGCATCGTTTCGCCGGTTTCCGGATCCGTGATTTCCAGACGGTAGCGGCCCCACTTGACCGGCACGGTCAGTTGGGTGCGATCGTTCAGCGCAATTTCGCGTGAGTCGACCAGTTCTTCGGTTTCGGTATAGCCGCTGTTCCAACCGCGCTGGTCGTCGAATCGCCAGTAGTACTGGCGCTCTTCGCGGAACAGACGCATCTGCGCCTGCGCGAGCGGTTCGATCTTGCCTTGCGCGTTGGCGCGGATGACCTCGAAACCGGCCGGCGCGTTCTCGCGGGCCACGTCGCTGTCAAACTGCGGACGGACGGCGATCAGCTTGTCGGCGGGCCAGACGGTACGTTCGATGGAGCGGACCACCGGGCGGCCGCCGGATTCCAGAAGGCTGGCGGACACTCGGACCTTCATCGGCGAATGCGTGCCGGCGGCGTTCGGGTTCACGTCGAGCTGCGCGCGGCCCTTGTCGTCCAGCGCGGATTCCGGCAGTTCACCGAAGCTGCGGCGCGTATCGTCGGCCACATCGCCAAAGATGAAGCCGGGCCATTGCTGGGCCAGCGCAAAACGATCACGTTTGACCTGGAAGGTGGCCAGCAGACGGTTGCCGGCAGCCGGCGCGCCATACAGGTAGTCGCCCTGCACGTCGACGGTCAGCTCCTCGTCGGGGGACAACACGTCCTGGCCCGAGGTCAGCGCCATCTTCATGCGTTCGGGCAGGAATTCCTCGACCTGGAACTTCCACGAGGCATCCGGCGCGCGCGAGGACGGATCGACGCGCAGTTCCAGCAGCCACGTGCCGGTCTGGGCATCCAGCGGCAGATCGATCGCGCGTTCGACGTAACCGGGCAGATCCTTCTGCGGTTGCCACAGCGCGGTCTGCATCGTGCGGCCATCCGGACGCTTGATGGTGGCAGTCAGCGGCGACGGCGTCAGCACGCGGCCGTCGAGGTCGCGCGGCAGCACCGATACGTGGAAGGTCTCGCCGGGGCGATACAGGTTGCGGCCGGCGTAGACGAACAGATTGTTGGCGCGCGACGCATGGCCGCCCGTATCGAATTCGGACAGATCCAACGCCGGTTCGCCCAGCGCCAGCACGGTCATTTCCTTGTCGCGCGAGGCGCGGATGACGCGGGCATTGGCAAAGCTGCCGTCAAAGCGGACATGGCCCTGCGCATCGGCGGCCGCCTTGGCCAGCGGCTTGCCGGCGCCGTCCACCAGTTCAAATACCGCGCCAGAAATGGCCTGGCCGGACTTCAGCGACACCGAATACGCTTCGATGCGGTCGGTGTAGCGGCGGGCGTGCAGCCCGATGTCGCTGACGTAGAAATAGGTGACCTGGTACTCATAGCGGAAACGGCCAGGTTGGCTCATGACCGCAACGTAGATGCCCGGCTCCTGCAGTTCCTTGATGCCCTCGACGGGCAGGAACGTGACGTGACGGCGGTTCGGCTTGTCGTCGGTGACGAAGCGGCCCTGATAGACGCTGGTCGTCAGCGAATTCAGCCGGTCCAGGTCCCAGTTGCTGACCGAGCCCTTCAGGCTGCGGTTACCGGCGTAGCGCCAGTCGTTCTCGTCATAGTTGCCGTCGTCCTCGTCTTCCGAGGCGGCGGGGGTGCGGCCCACGCCCAGCACGGTGTCGAACAGTTCGGGCACGCGGTCGGGGGACACGCGCAGGAACTGCACGTCAACCTCGGGCACATTGACCGTGGCGACCGGCAGGCCGCCGTTCTGGCCGGCGGGCAGCACGACGCCGCGGCTGGCGAAGTAAAACGACGGCGGCATGGCCTGCGTGCTGACTTCGCAATGCGAAGCCTCGGTCAGCGCGACCTTTTCGCCCGCGCCGGGCAAGCCCGAGCGGACCGTGATCGCGTAGGAGCGCTGCGGCTGCACATACGGGAAGTACACCACGCGCGGGTTGTCGCCGACGACCCAGTTGCCCTTGAGGATCTTGCCCTTGGGCGCGGAATCGCCAGGACGCACCGAGGCCGGCTGCTGGCCCGGCGCGGCGGCCGATTCGCTGTCCTCGTCGGCCTTGCCGGCCGTCGAACCCGTATCGGTCACCTGAAGGAAAGCGTCCAGATTGCTCTTGGCATCCACCGGTTGCGTGAAGGTCACGGCCAGCGACAAGGCGTCGTTGTATTGGCGGGGTTGGCAATTCAAGGCCGCGAAGGGATCCGCGGCGCCCACGGTTGCGGTGGCAGGCAGTGCTGGCGCAGCGCTGTTCGCCGCCTGCGGAGCCGCGGCGGTCGCTGTCTGCGCCGCCGGAACCGCTGCCGGACTTGCCGGCTGCTGCCCCTTGCCCATCCACCAGCCCGCGCCAATCGCGCCGGCCACCACCGCGATCCCGGCTACAGCCAGCCAGGTCTTGTTGAACTTTCCACTCACGGCGAAACCTCCCCGCCCACTAGAACGCAACGCTCCTTAGCGGCGGAGCTGCCGACCCGCATGTACCGCGCGCTTCCCGTTACGCGGCAAAACCGTTCATCCCTGTGCCCGGGATGCAACCGGCAGCACAACGCCGCCATTGCTGGCGGCGCCATTGTGTTTTGTCGAGATCAAACCGGTTCCATCACGCACTGCAGCGGGTGTTGACGCGCCCGCGCATACTGACCGACCTGCGCGATCCGTGTGGCGGCGAGGTCACGGGGGTAAACCCCGCAGACGCCTCGGCCTTCGTGATGCACTTGCAGCATGATGCGCGTCGCCTCTTCCTGGTTTTTATTGAAGAATTTCTGCAGCACTTTCACGACGAACTCCATCGGGGTGTAGTCGTCATTAAGCAGCAACACCTGGTACATCGGCGGCGGCGCAGTACGTGCCGGCGCCTTCTCGACGACCAAGTCATGCTGGGAATCCAAGGTAGAACTCATAGGGCGGGTATTCTATTTAAACTGGGGACGGCAACCACTCAACTTACTGAAAATTACACGTAGAAATACGTAGTATCCATACTTGACTAGGTCAAGAAAAGCGGCGCATTATCCACGCATTCTGGGGTTTTCAATTTACCGAAAATCTGCCAGGAAGCCGGAGGGGGGACAGGGGTCTAGACCACAATGCCCTTCTGTCAACATACGATTCAATGAGGCAGGCCGCATGTCTGATACGACCGCAACCGCCGTCCAAGGGGACAATCCCAAATCGACGGGCACCGTCAAATGGTTCAACGATGCAAAGGGGTTTGGCTTCATTACGCCCGACGATGGCGGTGAAGATCTGTTCGCCCACTTCTCGTCCATCCAGATGAATGGTTTTAAAACCCTGAAAGAAGGCCAGAAAGTGGCCTTCGAGATTATCCAGGGGCCTAAAGGAAAACAGGCGCTCAATATTACGGCTGCCTGAGTTACCCTTTAAAGCGCAACGGTAAGGTTGCGCCATTATCCAGGCGGGGCTTTCGGGCCCCGCCTTGTTATTTTTCTTAATACTCCGCCGGGCCATGCTGAAGATTGCCGTTTTGTTTCCCATTGTTCGTACGCTGTTCAAAACAACCTTCACCAAGGCATCGTCAGCGGCAAACGCGGGCGGCCGCAAGGCGCCGGTGATCGCCGCCGCCGCCATCGCGATCGCAGCCGCCCTGCCCCTGCCCGCCAGCGCCCAGCAACAGACCGGCCCGCAGCCGCGTCTGCCCACGACGCAATTGTCGGCCGGAATCCATATTATCCGCGCAGAAGTTGCAAACACGGACGCCACGCGGCGCGACGGTCTGATGTTCCGCAGGGAGCTGCCGGGCAACGACGGCATGCTGTTCGTCTTCGACCAGCCGGACGTGCAGTGCTTCTGGATGCGCAACACGCTGCTGCCCCTGTCGATTGCCTTTATCGCCGACGACGGCACGATCGTCAACATTGAAGACATGGCGCCGCAGACCGAAGACCCGCATTGCGCAAAGAAGCCGGTGCGCTACGCGCTGGAAATGGCGCAAGGGTGGTTCGGCAAGCACGGCATCACTGCCGGGAAAAAGCTCGACGGCCTGCCCTGACGCCTTCGGGCAGACCGCCCCAGCAGGTAATGACAAAGGGAGCCCGAGGGCTCCCTTGTTGTTTGCCGGACAGCGCGACGCGCGCCGCCGGCCGTACCACGCGCCTTACACGCGTTCGATGATCAGCGCGATGCCTTGGCCGACGCCGATGCACATCGTGCACAGCGCGTAGCGGCCGCCGGTGCGATGCAGCTGGTTGATGGCCGTGGTGGCCAGACGCGCGCCGCTGGCGCCCAGCGGGTGGCCCAGGGCGATCGCGCCGCCGTTGGGGTTCACGCGCGGGTCGTTGTCGGCGATGCCAAGCTGGCGCAGCACAGCCAGACCTTGCGCGGCGAACGCTTCGTTCAGTTCGATCACGTCCATCTGATCCAGCGTCAGGCCGGTCTGAGCCAGCACCTTCTGCGTGGCGGGCGCCGGACCGATGCCCATGATGCGCGGCGCGACGCCAGCGGTTGCCATGCCGACGACGCGGGCACGCGGGGTCAGGCCATGGCGGGCGGCAGCCTTTTCATCGGCCAGCAGCAGCGCGGCGGCGCCGTCGTTCACGCCCGACGCGTTGCCGGCCGTGACGCTGCCGCCTTCGCGGACCACGCCCTTGAGCTTGGCCAGCGATTCCAGCGACGTTTCACGCGGGTGCTCGTCCTTGGAGACGATGATCGGGTCACCCTTTTTCTGGGCGATCGACACGGGCACGATCTCGGCGTCGAAGAATCCTTCCTTCTGGGCGCGCGCGGTCTTTTCCTGGCTGGCCAGCGCGAACAGATCCTGGTCGGCGCGGCTGATGTTGAAATCGTCGGCGACGTTTTCGGCGGTCTCGGGCATCGAGTCCACGCCGTACTGCGCCTTCATCAGCTTGTTGATGAAACGCCAGCCGATGGTGGTGTCATAAATGGCGGCGCTGCGCGAGAAGGCGCTGTCCGCCTTACCCATGACGAACGGGGCGCGGCTCATGCTTTCCACGCCGCCGGCCAGCATCAGGCCGGCTTCTCCGGCGCGGATGGCGCGCGCGGCGGTGCCGATGGCGTCCAGACCCGAGCCGCACAAACGGTTGACCGTGGCGCCGGGCACTTCGACCGGCAGGCCGGCCAACAGCGTGGCCATGCGGGCCACGTTGCGGTTGTCTTCGCCCGCCTGGTTGGCGCAACCCATGATGGCGTCGTCGAGTTCTTCCCAGCGCACGCCAGGATTGCGCGCCGCCAGCGCCTTGATGGCTACGGCAGCCAGATCGTCGGGCCGCACGGAAGCCAGCGCACCGCCGTAGCGGCCGAAGGGGGTACGAATCGCATCACAGATAAAGGCATTCACGGTCATGGGAAGCTCGAAGTGAAGTGAAAGAACTCGGGATCGGACGATGTTAACGCAGCGGTTTCGCGCCAAGTTGGTGCGTTACCCGGATGTCCGCACAACGGACAGTGTCCAGTAGACGTTCACATTGGACCGGCGCGCGCGTGCACGGAACCGGGCCGCCATGCCCGGGATCAGTGCGCGCCGGCCTTGGCCGCGCGGCCCGCGTCGACGATGGCCTGACGGCGGAAACGGCCGGCCGCCAGATGGTAGAACGGTTGCGGGCAGAACTGGCGCGACACGCCCGACGCCAGCAACGACCCGACCAGCAGCCAGAACAGCATCGGCTGGCTGCCCGTCATTTCCATCACCACGACGCTCGCCGTCAAGGGCGCCTGGGTAGCGGCCGCCAGAAAGGCCGCCATGGACAGCAGCACCAGCACGCGCTGGTCGACGCCCTCGCCTGCCAACTCCCAGATGTGATGGCCGATGCCCGCGCCCGTGGTGAGCGCTGGCGTGAAGATGCCGCCGGGAATGCCCGCCCAATAGGACGCGACGGTGGCCGCCAGCTTGGCCAGGCCAAAGCCGTCCGGCACCGCGTCCTTGCCGTTGAGCAGGTCAGCCGCGACGGCGTAGCCGGTGCCGTACACGCTGCCCGCGGTGCACAGGCCGATCACCGCCAGCGCCAGGCCCATGATGAACGCCGTCCAGATCGGATGCGTCCGGATCCACGCGCGCCACGACTGCGGCGCCGCGCCGATCGGGCCCTTGCCCAGCAGGCGGGCGAAGATGCCGCCCAACGCGCCATTGAGGGCGCCGCAGATGACGATCCACATCACCATGTTCTGCGACAGGGGCGCGCCCGCGAAGACGCCGAAATAAGGATTGTTGCCTTCCACCGCCACCACCAGGAAGCCGGCGGCCAGCACGCCGATCAGCACCAGCCGCTGCCAGCGCAGCACGGTGCCGCGCCCCAGTTCCTCGATGGCGAAGATGACGCCGGCCAGCGGCGCGTTGAAGGCCGCCGCCAGGCCGCCGGCGGCGCCCGCTGCGATCAGCTCGTTGGCGTGAAAGCCGCGCAGCTGCAAGCCGCGGCGTTTCCAGAAATCGCCCCACGCCAGCATCAGCGCCGCGCCGACCTGCACGGAAGGACCCTCGCGGCCGATCGACGCGCCGCACAGCATGCCGAAGAACGCCAGCGGTATCTTCCAAAGGCTTTGGGCCAGCGACACCAGGCTGTTCTGGCTGGGACCCGGCGGCAGCGACAAGGCGCCGATGACTTGCGGAATGCCGCTGCCGGAAGCGTTGGGCGCGAAACGCAGCGTGAGCCAGCGCAGCGCGGCCAGCCCGAACGGCATGACCAGCAACGCCAGCCAGCCGTTGTAGGCGACCCACTGGCGGTTCCAGGCCAGCGCCTTGTCGGCCAGATAGGTAAAGCCCAGCGACATGAGCGCCACCAACGCGGCGCCGCCGAGCAACAGCCCGAGCTGCACGCTCTTCCTGGACAGACGGTTGATCTGGCGCACCTTGCGGCGCGCCAGCCGGCGTGTTCGGGCGATGACGCGACGGACGGGGTCGGGCAGACTCATGGACGGGGACAGGGCGGCGTGGGGAGGTTGCCAACCTTACCATCCCATCCTGACCCGTAGCCGAAAGAATGCAGCGTTGCGCACGCGCAAGCGCGGACGGGAACGGCCGGTCAACGGCCGTCCATCACGACGCGGCAAGGCTTCAGAACGACGACCACTCGTCCTGAGAAGCGCCTGCCAGCGCGGGCCGGGCCTGCGCCGCACGGGCTGCCGGCGCGGCGGGCTTGCGCGCCGCCACGCGTTCGGCCGGCAGCAGCCGGGCTTGCGCCTGAACCGCAGATCCACTGCCTGCATCCACCTTGAAGCGGCGCACTTCCTGCGCCAGACGCGTGGCCTGCTCCTGCATGCTGGCCGCGGCGGCCGCGGCTTCCTCGACCAGGGCGGCGTTCTGCTGAGTCACCGTGTCCATCTGCGAGACGGCCTGGTTCACCTGCCCGATGCCGGTCGATTGCTCTTCCGATGCGCCCGAGATCTCGCGCACCAGCGTCGCGACCTGGCGCACGCTGTCCACGACTTCGCGCATCGTGCGTCCGGCCTCGTCGACCTGACGCGAGCCGCCTTCGACGCGCGTCACGGATTCGTCGATCAGGGCCTTGATTTCCTTTGCAGCCACAGCGGAACGCTGGGCCAGCGTGCGCACCTCGCCCGCCACGACCGCGAAGCCGCGGCCCTGCTCGCCCGCGCGCGCCGCTTCCACGGCGGCATTGAGCGCCAGGATGTTGGTC